>CAZILY010000049.1:0-9607 GCA_964540175.1 uncultured Pelolinea sp.
CCTTCCCTGTTGCAGGATTCACCCAGCAGGCTGCCTTGTGTTTTTTGCCTACTTCAATAAGCGGTGGTTTTTCATTCCAGCAGCGATCAAAAGCGAAAGAGCACCTGGGAGCGAAAGGACAATAACTCGGTTTTTCCAGCAAAACAGGGGGGAGCCCGTCAATTGAGACGAGCTTTTCTTTTTTATCAGACGTTAGTTTTGGTAAACTACCCATCAAGCCGATTGTATAAGGATGCTGCGGATTTGAATAAATTGTTTTTACTGATCCCTCTTCTACAATATAACCAGCATACATCACAAGTACTCTCTGGGCAATCCCGGCAATTACACCCAGATCATGCGTTATCCAGATAATCGTCATGCTGATTTCTTCTCGCAATTGTTTTACAAGATCAATAATCTGGGCCTGAATGGTCACATCCAATGCAGTCGTCGGTTCATCAGCGATTAATATTTTTGGCGAACACATTAATGCCATAGCAATCATTGCACGCTGGCGCATTCCACCTGAAAATTGATAAGGATAATTATTTATTCTCTCCTCGACATTTGGAATTCCAGTCATCGTGAGAAGCTCAACCGCGCGGTCATGGGCTTCCTTTTTTGAAGCATCCGTGTGAATTTTCAGCGGTTCAGTAATTTGGCGTCCCATTGTTAATACCGGATTAAAAGAAGTCATCGGATCCTGAAAGATCATGCTGATCTGGGCTCCTCTGATATGCCGAATTTCATCCGGGTCCATACTTAACAAATCATGCCCAAGAAATTTTGCTTCTCCACCAACTATTTTTCCCGGGGGGGTTGGAATCAATTGAAGTAAAGACAGCATGGACACACTTTTTCCGCAACCACTTTCACCAACAATCCCTAGAGTTTCACCCTCCTCTAAATCAAAATCAATTCCATTTACCGCATGAATTGTGCCTTCGTCAGTTTTAAAATTTGTTTCCAGATTTTTAACTTCTAAGATATTCACTATAGCGTCTTCCTCGTTTTTGATGAGTGCTTAACAATAATGCAAAGCATTATACTGTATCATAAATTCACATTATTATATCGTATATCTTGAGGCTCATTATTATTTAGAAATAACATATTTCGTAAAAATTTCAGTAGGGATGCGCCGCACATTGTTAGCCATGTTCGATATTATAAATGTGGTTAGAGGATTATCCAATTTCTATCCAGAAGTCTTTCACTCAGCATCTACACAGGTTACATCAGTATATAAATTTTCAATATCCATTAGAAATTTATTTTTCTGATCACTATTCCCGACAAAACCACATACATCTTTGCTTTTCAAGAAAGACAAGGGATGAAGGTACACAGGTATGAAAGGCAGTTCGTTATTTATTATCTGCAATGCATTCTGCTCCGCCTGTTGTGAAGCAGCCACATCTACTCCTCCCTGCGCGCTCAGGGCACAATTTTCATCATAAGCAGGGTTTGAAAATCCGTAGTAGTTCGCCCCACCTGTTTTTTCTCCAACCCAATAATTCGCATCAGTCGGTATCTCGCCCGTGGTGAACAACCTGCAATCGAAACGCCCGCCAGTCTGCCAGGAAAGCAGCGCGAGGTCAAACTGCCTGCCGAAGATAGGACCATCAGGTCCGGGCCGGTAGAGTTCACTGGCAGGCACCTGTGAAATATTTACTTTTATGCCACAATTCGCAAGTCCAGCGGCGATCTCAGAGGCGATTTCACCGCGCAGTGGAGATTCTGAAAGAAGCAGATCTATTTCAAATGCCGTCCCTTGTGGAACATTATTAACAACGCCAGCAATTAATGGAGTGTCAGGGTTAAGATCCAGATCCCGCCAGCCAACCTGCTCTAACAATGAAATACCCCGCGCGGGATCATATGGATAGGGCGTCAGGGTAACTCCCTCCAGCAAAGGATGTCCGACTCCAAGAAGGGAGTTGGCAATTTCCACCGCACCACCTAATAATTTATTACCAATCGTATCTCGATCTATACAATATGCGATTGCCTGGCGTGTACGGGTATCCCCAAAGATATCCGGGCGGTCACCGCCATATGGATAATAATTGTCATCATACGCATATGGTGTGATACCAATAGCCAACATCTCAATCTCAGTTGGTTGAACTGTTTCTAATGAAAATCCGGAATTCTGAACATGCTCAGAAAGATACATAATATCCTGCAGGCCAAGCGCAGTGGAAGAAACAATATCACATTCTGCTTCAGCAACCTGAAGAATGGAATCCGGCTCAGCATTCACGAGAAACTTGAAGGTAATGATGTCCGTGAGCGGCAGCCCTTCATCCGCGCGAAAATAGTGGGGGTTCTTTCGTAAGCGGATATATGCGTTCGGCTGCCATTCGTCCACCACATATGCTCCCCATCCTAACGGGCTGAGGTTGACTTCCTCCATGCCTAACAACTCATCCGCGCTGTATCCCCCCCAGGCATGTTCAGGCATGGGTGCCCAGAAATATTGCTCAAAGGCGTCTGTTACCAACCCGGGTTTTCCCACCCACTCGACTGTTGTGTCATTCACTGCCATATAACTATCTGTCTGATCTATAACCCGTTTGTTGATAGGAGTGGCAGGGTCTGAAGCAACCTTAAAAGCGTACAAGGAATCAGACGCAAGTAGGGGCTGCCCATCAGACCATTTCAATCCATCCAGGAGTTCAAAGGTAGCCGTTAATTGATTTACCTGCAGTTCACTGATCCCATCCCAGGTGACCGCGCATGTGGGACCGGTACACCCACTGGGAAAGACGCGTGTGCCGGGTTCCAAGGCAACCAGTTCGCCATAGGTGTTGATCACCACATCGCCTTCAGACACGGAAACAGGCGTGAAAAATGCTGAGTTATCAGAAAATTCAGGCATCTTTTTAAGAATAACGGGGTCGATCTGCCCACCGCCGAGGATATCTACGGGCCCATCGTATATGGCCTGGAGAACTTCCTGAGCGGCTTGTGAACTGGCCTGGTACGGGTAGAGAGAACGCGGCTCATATCCCAGGCAAATTGTCAATTCAGTAGCGGGAAGTGGTGTGGGCGTCACAGGAATTACAGTTGGTTCGGGATTAAGCAGCCTCATTAAATTACATCCAGATACACTGAACAAACCTATAAGAACCGCTAACAGTATGACAGTGATTTGCTTATACTTTTTCATCCACACTCCATAATTTCAGCCTGTGTATTATACGGGGAAAGCACTCAATAATCATCATCTCCTAACCGCAAGCGCACATATGAATCATATCGCTGTGGAGAAATTTTTCCTTCCGCAACCGCCTGCTTGATCGCGCAATCTGGTTCAGTGATATGACTGCAATCGTTGAAGCGGCAATCCTTCACAAGCCCGCGGATCTCTGGAAAATATCCGTCCAGTTCCTCCGGCTCAGTATCCCATAAGGACAGGGAACGCAAACCGGGCATGTCCGCAACAAAACCTCCCTCGTCCAGGGGAAATAATTGCCGAACTACAGTAGTATGGCGCCCTTTCTTCGACGATGTTCTTTTTAATCTGCCTATACTTAACCCGAGGTTAGGTTGAACCTGGTTCAATAAGCTTGATTTTCCCACACCGGATGGGCCAGATAAAGCGCTTATCTTCCCTATCAGGCATTGTTTTAATTTATCAATATTCCGTTTCTTTTTAGCGGATGTAAACAACATTTCATATCCGATTTTTGGATATATTGAAAATAACTTCCTGGCCGCTCTGATTCCCACAAGATCAACCTTGTTTGCCACTATTACAACCGGAATATTCTGCTTTTCTGTGATCACCAGAAAACGGTCCAGCATTCTCAAACTGGGTTCCGGATCTGCACACGAAAAAACAATCATGACCTGATCTGGATTTGCAAGCAGTATCTGTTTGTAATCCCCCCGTGCAGAAGGAGCCATCCGAAAGAAAACTTTTTCGCGCGGGTGGATTTCCTCAACAACCCCGCTTCCATCTTTAAGAAGATGAATCTCTACCCAATCACCTACAGCAACTATATCTTCGTTCAGACGATTCTTTTTATGGCGCCCACGCAAGCGGCAGGTAATTTCGCGATCATCTACCTGGACCGTATAGAATCCGGCCTGCAAGCGGGTAACCAATCCGTTCAAGATAGTGTCGGTCATCCAGATGGGGTAGGTGTGGAGATTTCCTGCCCTGACGCAGAGTCTGAAGATGAGGGGGGAGATTCTCCCGGCAGCGGCGTTTCAGTAAATTCAAGAGTCGGAGTTCTGGTTACATTGAATTCTGCCTCCCATGGGTAAAGTTTTAAGGGGCCGCCATAGTAGTATGTTTCAATCACACGGCGAAAAATAGGCCCACCCACTTCTGAGCCCTCTCCGCCATTCTCTACGATTACCGTGATTGCTATATCCGGTTTATCCTCGCGTCCTGTGTTCGTGTACCCGGTAAACCAGGCGTGGGAATCGCCCAGTGGGTTTTCCGCTGTGCCTGTCTTCCCGTAAATCGGAATACTCAGGTCCCCCAGTTCATTATTAGCAGTGCCAATTGAAGATTTAACTACACCGCGCATTGCAACACTGATCGCATCCAGCGTTTCCTCAGAAACAGGTAAAATACCGTCCGCTTGAGGAGAAAAAGTGTACACGTCCACGCCATTCCCAGATGTAATCCGCTCGATAATCTGTGGACGGTAGAGCGTGCCGCCATTCGCTAAAGCCGCTGTGAAACGCACGACCTGCAGCGGAGTAACAAGCATGTCGCCCTGTCCAATGCCCTGCTGAACTGCACCTCCATCAGTAGCGGGATCGGTGATTTGCCCAATATCTTCAGCTACCTGGTCAATACCTGTCGCGCTGCCCAAACCAAAACTGCGCGCGAAATCTGCCAGGTAAGAAGCACCTTTCTGACGAAATAAGTCTAATCCAATGTGGTAAAACCACGGATTGCATGAGCGCATCAAGCCCTGCGTTAAGGACAGTGTCCCGCTTGGCGGAAGATCTTTGTCAACAGTCCAATCTTTGAACCTCTCTCCGGGCAGTTCTTCAAAATATGATCCGCAGTAATAGGTTGTCTCTGGAGTGTATAAATCACTTTCCAGGGCAGCTGCCATGCCAATGATCTTGAATACTGATCCCAGCGGATATGAACCCTGCGTTACGCGATTCAACAACCGCTGCTGATCATCGTTAAGCATATCAGTTAGCAATTCAGCCGAATTTCTGTTTTCTGGCGTAAATAAATTGGGGTCTAAACTCGGAGAAGAAGCCATCGCTAAGATACGGCCGGTTTCCACCTCCATAACAACCACTGCTCCCTTGAACCCAAGAAGGGCTTTTTGGGCTTCAATCTGTAAATTCTTATCAAAGGTCGTTGTGATATCCTGAGGTAATTTTGCGTCCGCCTGATTGAGATATGAAAGTATCTGACCTTCTGGACTCACTATATATAAGGAAGCTGCGGGGTTCCCAGCCAGTGAATCTTCCGCGTATTTCTCCAACCCCGCCTGTCCGACCTGCTCATCACGAAGATATCCTCTTGCCTGGTATTCTTCAATTTGCTCAGGAGTGATGGGAAGCAAATATCCAACAGCCTGTGAAGCAATTCCGCCATTATAGTAATATCGCGACTGGAATTCAGCAAGACGCACTCCTCCCAAGCCGATAATAACATCCCACTTATCCTCAATCTCATCTGCTGACACTTCCCCAACTGGAACATACCAGTTAGTTCGGCGAATATCCTCATAAGAAGCCTGTATTGATTCCGATGTTCTGCCCGTGAGATCAGCAAGATAGTTCAACAAAATCCCTTCTTTTCCATCCTCAATCTGATTTGGAATAATTGCAAGCGCGTATGCGGTGGTTTGGTCGACGATCGGTTGGCCATCGCGTGCATAAATATCGCCGCGCTCAGCGTATATTTTTTCCAACTGCAGCCGATTTCCACCTGCTAATTCCGGCAGGATCAAACCTGGATCCCAATCTACTTTCCAGGCTTGATCCTCAAGAATGAGGGATATATTAATTTCACGTTCAAAACTGCCGAATAACGAGGTGTTGAAAACGGCGTTGTATTTTGCAGTCGCGGAATTTGGGTTTTTCATTGAAGATAGCAGTTGTGTTTCAAGCGATAGTAAAGTCGCGTTAAATGCTGTTTCCTCGTAAAAGGCATTAAAATCTTCGGCGGTTACCTCCGATTGAGAAGTCAATGAAAGCAGCTCATACATCTGGTCATATTCCCGGACTTCCCAAAGAGCTAAGAACGATGCAACAGCATTATCCACTTCAGGAGCAGTAGAAATCTGCACCTGCGGTGTAGGCAATTCTCCCTCCGGTTTTTTCGCGCAAGACGAGAGCAGCAAAGATGCCACCACCAAAATTAAAAATCCTTTATTTTTCTTCATATAAAGCATCTCCATAGCCTGCCTTAATCAATATCCACGCCATCCATCACATGATCTGTGATTGAACAACTGTATTTTAAATGATTTTGACAAATTATAGCCAACCTATTTGGTTTATAAATCGAGAGTTTTTGCAGTGTTCTTTCTAAATGGCACAGCGGCATTCCCATCACGCTGGCGAAACACCCACTGAAATCAACCACCGGGTGAAAAGCAGTGTTTTGAATCGCATAAGCACCCGCTTTATCCATAGGATTACCACTGGCAATATACTGTTTAATTTCTTCATCTGTATAGTCCCTCATTTGAACACGCGTGCGGCATATATCCTGGCACACTTGGCGGGTGCTGCCAAAACGAACCGCGATTGCCGTCATGACCCAATGCTCACGAGCACGCAATTGGGAAAGCATTTGATATGCCTCCCTTTCATCTGATGGTTTTCCCAGTATCTCTTCATCCAATACCACAATGGTATCTGCAGCAATAACGACATCATCCAAGCCAGCCCCTGGAATCAGATGGACTGCCTTTTCAGCGGCAAGTCGGAGAACATATTCCTGCGCGGATTCCTTTGAACGCTTGGATTCATCGATATTCGCGGGTGATGTTTCCAAATCCCAATCCATCCACGCAAGCATTTCTCTTCTGCGGGGGGAATTTGAAGCCAGCCAAAACTTGTATTGCTCCATAAGTGATTGATTTTAGCATACTGCACACTTGTTTCCGTGCAGAAGAAGAGCGCTTTGTAAAGGTACTTAACCTTCTTATCCATTCCATGTCTCAGGAAGCAGATTAATTTATTTCTAATATGCAAGGGAATGAAAATTAAAGTATAAACAGTATAATCTTAGCGGAAACGATATATGAAATTTGACATCCTTACTCAATTTGATGCGCTTTCGGAACAGGAATGGAATCTTCTGCTCACTCAAAGCTCCGTGAACACACCTTTTTTAAGATATGGGTATCAACACACATGGTGGCAGCATCAAGGCGGCGGGGAATGGCAGCAAGCGGAACTGAGAATTATCACAGCCCGTGAAGATGGACAACTCGTTGGCATTGCCCCATTGTTTATCGGTGAAAAAAACGGGAAGACAGAAATTCATTTTGTCGGCAGCATCGAGATCTCCGATTACCTGGACTTCATCGTTCAACCAGAAAATTCCAAAGAATTCATCGCCGGCGTTTTTAATCTGATAAAAGAAGAAAAAGCGCGCTTTCCAGGAAAAATCTATTTATTCAACATTCCTGACAATTCCCCCAGTTTAAAAGCTATAAAGGAAATCGGGGAAAGTAAAAATTGGTCGATAGCAATAGAACCTGCCTACCACACGCCCACTATCACGTTATCCGATGATTGGGATACGTACCTGGCGGGGATCAACAAGAAACAGCGCCATGAAATCCGCCGAAAACTGCGCCGGGCATCCACATCAGAGGATACCGTATCCTGGTATATCACCGCTGAAAAGAGCATGCTTGATCAAGATATCGCTGACTTTTTCCAATTAATGGAATCAGATGAAGAAAAGAAACGTTTCCTCACAGAGAATATGCGAAAGCAAATAGAGGCGATCATTCAATGGGCTTTTAACGAGGGGATTCTGCAGTTATCTTTTCTGACCATCAATGATAAAAAAGCAGCCGGGTATTTGTGCTTTGATTATGGAAATATTATCTGGGTATACAATTCCGGGTTTCGCCCTGATTTTCAATATTACTCACCGGGCTGGATACTTCTCAGCTATCTGATCCAGCATGCGATCAACATAGGGAAAACATATTTTGATTTCATGCGCGGGGATGAAACCTATAAATACCGTTTTGGCGCAGCTGATAGTTTTGTAATGAAAGTACACGCTGAATTATCCGGAGATTAAAATTCAGCCTCACCCCACACTTTAATCAAACGCGTTAAGAACACTACCATTTTTCCTAATCCATCCACGCTGATACGTTCGTTTATTCCATGGATGCCGGTGCGAAGTTCAGGTGTCATTAGGACTGGCGAGAATTTATAGATATTCTTGCAAACAGATTGAAAATAACGGGAATCAGTGGCAGCAATACACACATAGGGAGCCACTGCTACATTATCAAAAACCTGACGTACGACCAGGTCCAGTGACAAATAAGCGAGTGCGTCTGTTGGGGACACATCAGAGGCATTCCATCCGCCGCTCTTCTGATCAAACGAAATTGTAACGCGCGGGTCAGCAATCACTTTTGTAAAATGATCAATGACATCCTGTATAGAATCACCAGGGAGCAGGCGGCAGTTAACTTTCGCGGATGCTGCTGCCGGCAATATATTATCTTTGATACCGCCTTCAATAATCGTTGCCGCGTGAGTGGTGCGAATCACGGCGTTCATTTGTGTGGACTTGGCCAACTGATTCAACAAGATGGGTTTGAAAAACCAGGCATTTGCGATAACTAACTGCAGCCCAAAGGGCAGCAAATGCCCAATATTCTGCAGCGTCGGTAAAATAAAATCGAGCCGTGCTGGCATGGGGTTATCATCCATTATCGCCAACGCCCGGGCGACAACCCCGATCGCTGTCTGGCGCGGGGGGGAGGAGGAGTGGCCCGGTTCACCCTGCGCAGATATCTTCAGTGTTAGATAACCTTTCTCTGTGACACCAATAAGCCCAACAGGTTCATCTACTCCGATCATGATCCCCTGCGTCAGCATACCGCCCTCGTCCAGTACGGCGGCTAATTTAACACTTTGTGATTTAAGCTTCTCAGCGATCTTCTTACCTCCTTGAAAACCACTGATCTCTTCATCGTGCCCAAATGCCAGATAAATCGTTCGCTTTGGGGAATATCCCTCCTTCAGCAGCCCTTCAACCGATTCCAGCAAAGCAACCAGTTGATTCTTCATATCCTGCGTGCCGCGCCCCCACACAAACCCATCTTTTATTTTTCCGCTAAAAGGCTCATTATCCCACTCACCCAGTGTTTTTTCCGCCACAGGAACTACATCCAGATGCGCATAAAACAAAACCGGATCCAATTTACTTTCTGAACCTTTCCATTTGAGCAGCAAACTGTATTCGTTCACCACAGTTCTTTCTAATTCATTGCCCAAAAGCGGGTAAGTTTTTTCTATCCAGTCACGTATCTCTAAAAATGGCTGCTGATCACCATCAGAAGCATTGACCTTGGAAATAGTCCTGATCTGAATAGCTTCTGACAAATGGTGCGCAATTTAGGATTCATGGATACTTATTGCG
>CAZILY010000050.1:0-1695 GCA_964540175.1 uncultured Pelolinea sp.
TAAATTGGGGAAATCTGGTTATGATCTCAGTTGGATTGGCATTAATTTTCTTAGCGATTGTTAAAGAATATGAGCCAGTCCTTCTCCTACCGATTGGGTTTGGCTGTGTCCTGGCAAATTTGGGTATGGCTGCTACCCAGACAGGAGAGGGATTCCTCTCGGTTCTTTACCGGGCAGGTATCGAATCAGATCTATTTCCACTATTAATTTTTATTGGTGTTGGAGGCATGATCGATTTCAGCCCGTTATTATCTCAACCTTATCTGGCTCTATTGGGAGCTGCCGGGCAGTTCGGCATTTATGGCACATTATTGATAGCAACAGCATTGGGATTTCCCCTAAACGAAGCTGCTTCTATTAGTGTGATTGGAGCTATTGATGGACCTACTGCTATTTTTGTTGCCAGAAAATTAGCGCCAAACATCCTCGCTCCAATTGCAGTAGCAGCATATTCCTATATGAGCCTGATCCCTATCATCCAACCACCGATCATGAAGTTGCTAACAACCAAGAAAGAACGTCTGATCAGAATGGAGTACGCTCCTCGTGCAGTCAATAAAAAAGCGTTGATCATTTTTCCGATTATGGTAACCATCAGTATCAGCATTCTTGCACCCGATGCAGCTCCATTGATTGCGGCATTAATGCTTGGAAATTTACTTAAGGAATCCGGTGTTGTGGAACGGTTAAACCAATCCGCCCAAAATGAGATCATAAACATTGCAACTCTTTTCCTGGGACTCACTATAGGCGCTACGATGACTGCGGATAGTTTTCTTCGGTTTGATACGTTATTAATTCTCGGGTTAGGACTTCTGGCTTTCGTAATAGATACAGTAGCGGGATTGTTGTTTGGAAAATTGATGGCATTTATCACTGGCGGAAAGATCAACCCCCTCATCGGTGCCTGTGGAATCAGCGCATTCCCAATGGCAGGGCGTTTATCAGCAAAGATGGCACAGGATGAGGATTTTGAAAATTTCATTCTCATGCATGCGATGGGAGCAAATACCGCGGGACAATTAGGAAGCGTGATTGCCGGTGGTTTATTACTTTCTCTTGTACTTAACTTTATATAATTAATTAAAGGAAAGAGAAACAAATTTCGGGGTTCTACTTTTCGAGTTTTTTCTTCGGGCGGCGCGGCTTTTCCACTTCAAGCCGATAACCGATGCCGCGTTCTGTTTTGATGAATTCAGGATGGCGGGGGTCCTCTTCTATTGCTTTTCGCAGCCAACTAATATGCACATCCAATGAGCGGGTATCCCCCATGTAATCCGTTTCCCATAATGTTCGGAACAAGTCTTCCCGCAATAATATCTCACCAGGTTTCAACATCAAAGATTCCATCAGCACAAATAGTCTGGGTGTAAGCCTGGTTTTTTTATTTCCACAGATCACCCAACGGTCCTTAAGGTCAAGTTTGAGCGGACCACAAACCAATTTCTTGTTTTTGCTTATTCCCATATATGGACGCAAACGATTTAATAATTTCTGTAAAGTGAAAGGAAGATACAATATTTCATCTGCACACACGTCTTCCATCTTTTTTGCATCAGCGGCTAAAATCAAAATGATCGGGGTTTTACTAAGTACATTGCGTAATGATGCACAGATACGTGTCCCCGCTGTCCGCATAGATGCGGCATCAATAATCACAGCTTTAGGTTTTAATTCCTCTAATTTCTTTATTGC
>CAZILY010000050.1:1795-9583 GCA_964540175.1 uncultured Pelolinea sp.
TCGTTTTAAAACAGGTTGATTCTGACCGTTTTCTTCCTATTTGGATAGGTCCTTATGAAGCAGAAGCTATTACAATTGCACTGCAAGAAATTGAAGTTTCCCGTCCACAAACCCATGATCTCGTGAAAAACATGATCACTTCCCTAAATGCAAAACTGAAAAAAGCAGTCATCAAGGTTTTAAAAGACGATGTCTTTTATGGCGTGCTGGTCGTCGAAGTAGATGGCAAAGAATTAGAAATTGATTCAAGGCCATCAGACGCCATTGCTGTTGCTGTCCGCGCTCACGTTCCCATAATGGTTTCAGAAAATGTGATGGATGAGGCGTCAATCATCCCCGAAGAAGTCGAGCAAGAAGAAAAAATAATAAAAGGTGATGATGAAAAACAACCAAAAATTGATCAATTAACACTCGGAGAAGATCGGTTATCAATCTTTGAAGACTATCTAGGGAAAACAATCGATCAGGGCAGCACCGAGGAGAATGGAACAGATGAAGATGAACCAGAAAATACAGATGGTTAATTAAAATAAATAATCTCATGGAAAATAACTTCAACATTCAAAACTCTGAAAACCATACTATTCAATCCCAGCCACACAACCGTCAGGCCGAAGAAGCTGTGCTTGGATCCGTTCTGATTAATCCCGAATCTTATTATGATGTCGCCCAAATTTTAGAAGCGGGATATTTTTATATCATCCGGAATCGATGGATTTGGGATATTTTTACCAAACTACACGAGAATCGATCTCCAATTGATATTCTCACAGTCAGTGAAGAATTAGAAAACCGAAACCAGCTTGAAGAGATTGGAGGGCAGGCATACTTATTGATGCTTGTCAATCAAACCCCAAGCTCACTGAATGCGGAAGCCTACGCAAAGATCGTGGAAGAAACATCAGTGCGCAGACGCATGCTCGCATCGGCAAATGAAATGGCAAAACTTGCTTACCAGCAGGATAAACCAATCGAGAGAATCATTGACTCAGCAGAAAAATCTGTTTTCAATCTAAGCGAGCGCCGAATCAGGCGTGATCTTCAAAGCATTCAAACTGTGGTAAGCCAATATTATGACCGTGTTTCACAACTTTACCAACGCAGCGAAGAGGTTTATGGTGTCCCCACCGGGTTAGCTGATCTTGATAAACTGCTCGGTGGACTACAGAAATCAGACCTCCTGATCATTGCTGGCCGACCTGCTTCTGGTAAAACAGGATTCCTGCTCACAGTGGCTAAGAACGCAGCCATGAAACACAAAAAACACGTCGCGATGTTTTCCTTAGAAATGTCCAACGAACAGTTGGTACAGCGTATGATCGCTCAAGAAACTGGCATAAATACACAAAATTTACGTTCAGGAAAGATTGGCGAAAACCAGTGGGATCTATTCACCAAAGCAATTGAAGTACTGGGAGATACAAAGATTTACCTTGATGACACACCAGCTCTCACTCCAATTCAAATGCGTACAAAATGCCGCCGGCTCCACTTAGAACACCATATTGATCTTGTACTTGTTGATTATATTCAATTGATGTCCAGCGAATCCCGCACAGATAATCGTGTGCAGGAAGTCTCCTACATTTCCAGAAACCTAAAAACACTCGCCAGGGAATTAAACGTGCCAGTCCTTGCTGCAGCACAACTTTCCCGCGCGGTTGAGCAGCGATCTGATAAAAAACCAATACTTTCAGACCTGCGTGAATCTGGCAGCCTGGAACAAGACGCTGACATCGTAATGTTTATCCATAAAAAAGATGGGATTGCCAGTGAAAACGAAAAAACTGAGCTGATTCAATTGATAGTTGCCAAACACAGGAACGGACCCACTCGGGATATTGATTTGGTTTTTATCAAAGACCTGGCACAATTCTATAACGCAGCAACTATCTAAACCATAAATTTGCCAATGAGTATACATTTCAACGGGTTTCAGGAAAATAAAAAGGGGTTTACGGGTATCCCCGATGCATTCTTCCGGGAATTGCTTCCCAAACTGGATGATATCAATGAAATTAAACTCTGCCTGTATATCCTGTGGAAAGCCTACACGATTGGCAATTTTGGGATGCCGATAACAGCAGCGGATATTTTATTAGATGAAATTTTTATGAGCGGTTTTGTGTCATCTACCGATGGAACAGAAAAGTTGGTTACCGAAATATTAGAAAAAGCGGTTGTTGATAACATTCTCATAAAAATTAGTAGCGAATTTATTAAAGGGTCTTACACCTATTTTATTAACAGCCCGCTTGGAAGAAAAGCTGCATCCGAAAAATCGCAGAAATTACAACCAGTAAAAACAACTCTGGATCAGATACAACCGAACATTTATCGGCTGTATCAGGAAAACATTGGTCCACTCACGCCTATCATTGCGGATGCCCTCCGTGAAGCGGAAAATATTTATCAGGTTGAGTGGATAGAAGAAGCAATTAAAATTGCGGTTCAGAATAATGTACGCCGATGGCGGTATGTGGAAAGCATTCTTGACCGCTGGCAGAAAGAAGGACGGGATGGAACCGATCGAGAACACGATCAAGAGGATTACCGGCGCTACATCAAAGGTGAATATGGAGAAATTGGACACCACTAAGAAAACAAAACCAGGAAAAGAAAAAGTTTGCCAAATCTGCGGTGGATACGGCTACGTCCGCCGTGAGCGTTCAATTGATGATCCCGATTTTGGCACTCTGGAGGTATGTGAATGCCAGCGTGCTAAAAAACAAAAAGCAAGCACACAGCGCTTATACCAGGTTAGCAACCTGGACGTATATAAACACATGACTTTTGATACTTTTAATATAATCGGCATTGTTGGCAACCGAGAAATAAACAAGACCCTTGAAGTTGCTTTCAACACGTCTAAAAACTATGCGCAGCACTTAAATGGGTGGTTGTTATTAATGGGTGGATTTGGCTGCGGTAAGACCCACCTGGCAGCAGCGATCGCAAACCAAGTTGTATCTCTTGGAATTGAAACCCTTTTTCTAACCATGCCCGATCTGCTGGATTGGCTTCGCTTTACTTTTACTTCCAAAGAAACAACCTATGAAAAGCGGTTTGAAGAAATTCGGAATATACGATTTCTTGTATTAGATGACCTCGGTACACAAAACGCTACTGACTGGGCAAGGGAAAAACTGTTCCAGATCATTAATTATCGGTATAACCATAAATTACCAACAATCATAACCACAAATTTGAAAATGGCGCAGATTGAAGACCGCGTCAGTTCCCGCCTGCAGGACCGCGAGTTGGTTGTTAAAGTGCAAATTGACGCGCAGGATTTCAGAAACCCCCTGATTGATGGAGAAATATCACCAATTTCCTCATTATCACAGATAAGTGACCACCGTACCTTCGAGAAATTCAGCACTCGCAAATCAGAAAAACTTCCACCTGATGCTCAGAGAAGCCTGGACCAGGCCTTTTATTCCGCTCAACAATTTGCTGACAAACCTGACGGCTGGATAGTATTTATGGGAATTTATGGCACAGGAAAAACTCATTTAGCTGCAGCTATCGGCCGCTATCGAGCTGCTCTGGGTGATGATCCAATTTTCACAGTTGTGCCTGACCTACTCGACCATCTACGAGCAACTTTCAGCCCGACAAGCACAGTTTCTTATGACAGTATTTTTAATCAGGTTAGAACCACCAAATTACTAATCTTGGATGATCTGGGAACCCAAAATGCAACCCCCTGGGCACGCGAAAAACTGTACCAGGTCCTAAATTATCGCTATGAAACAAAACTGCCAACCGTGATCACTACCTCTGCTACATTGAAAGAGATAGACCCACGGATTCGCAGCCGAATGATGGATGAACACGTTTGTCAGATCTACAAGATCATCGCCCCTCCCTATAGCAGCAGAAAAAAGAAGAAATAATCTATTTCACAAAAAGAGAGACAACACACATGGAAAAGAAAAATCAAGAATCGGTTTTTACTCGTTTATTTCTCATTCGGCACGGACTTACCGAATGGAATACAAAAAGAAAGGTCCAGGGAATCATTGATACACATCTCAATCAGGAAGGAACTCAACAAGCAATAGCATTATCCCAGCGGTTGGTCAATCTATACCCGATAGATCAGATCTATGCAAGCCCATCCAGCCGCGCATTAAAAACCGCTGAACTCATTAATGAAAAATACAAAGTTAACCTTCAGATTGATTCAGATCTCCTGGAGATTAACTTTGGCAATCTTGCAAATCATTACATTGATTCACTGGATATTGAACAGCCGGAATATTATCAAGAATTCACTCATTTCATATTTACTAACAAAGAAAAGGGCACACCTCGTCCAGAGATACCTGGTGGAGAAAAAATCACCCATATTGAAACACGCATTAAATCTTTTACGGAAAAAATACTCACAAGACATAGGGGACAACACATCGCAGCAGTCTCCCACGGAGGTTTTATCAAATGTCTAATTACGTATTTTTCAGGTGCATCTTTGAGAAATTACATGCCATACTGGGTAGACAATTCATCTCTCTCGATCATAGATTTTTATGGCGATCTACCAATAATCCGGGCGATCAACGATACCAGCCACATCAACCAGCCCTTACATTTTTCTGTTCCTCATGTAATTTAGAAAAACACAAGGAACTTTTTTAAATACCTCTTATTATCAATCTATATCTTTTAAATCGCCCCAATTCTTTCCCCAGGCAACATCAGTTTCCAAAGGGATTGAAAGTTCAAATGCGTTTTCCATAACCTCTCGGACAACCCGGATCGTTTCGTCCAGCTCATCTTCCTGGCATTCCAGCAGTAATTCATCATGCACCTGAACCAGCATTTTTGCGTGAAGTTTTGCTCTTTCAATCGCGCCTGGAAGTCTGATCATCGCAATTTTCAGTATGTCCGCAGCAGTTCCTTGAATTGGGGCATTAATCGCTTCCCTTTCCGCGCGCGACCGTACTTGAGCAGTTGCAGGATTCTTTAGCTGAGGAAAATACCGTTTCCTACCGAGCAGTGTTTCAACATATCCTATCTCTGCTGCGCTCTTGCGAATGCCATCCAAATATGCTTTTACTCCAGGGAATTCCTGGAAATATGCCTTAACAAAATTTTCAGCTTCTGCGAGCGTTAAGTTTGTAGTGCGAGTGAGTCCAAATGCGCTCATACCATAGATTAGCCCAAAGTTAATCGCTTTTGCGTGCCGCCGCTGATCTTTCGTTACACTTTCCAGAGGAACATTGAAAATTGCAGACGCGGTTGTCGCATGAATATCTTTATGCGCTCTAAACGTATCCAACATCGCTTCATCTTTTGCCATATGCGCGACAATACGCAGTTCGATCTGTGAATAGTCCACGGAAAGCAGCACATTTCCAGGATTCGCAATAAATCCTCTCCGCACCCGATGCCCAAGCGGTGTCCGTGTTGGGATATTCTGAAGATTAGGTCCAGAAGATGCCAAGCGGCCAGTTACTGAACCAGTTTGATTAAATGAAGTATGTACACGTCCTGTTTTTGGATTTATTTGTTTAGGAATAGCATCTAAATACGTAGAAACTAACTTTGAAAGCTCTCGGTATTCCAACAACAATTTAACAACAATATGCTGACCGCGCATTTCCTCAAGTACAGACGCGGCAGTTGAAAAATTTCCGCTCTTGGTCTTCCTGCTTGAATCTGGCGGAGTAAGGTCTAATACTTCAAATAGCACTTTTGAAAGCTGCTGGGTGGAATTTAAATTAAATGTATACCCTACAATTTCATATATTTGTTCAGTGATTTCTTCAATTCTAGTAGACAATTCATCTGAAAACTTTTTAAAGAAATCTTTATCTACCGCAATTCCGATATATTCCATATCTGCAAGAACCGGAACCAAAGGCATTTCTATGCTTTCAAAGACATTTCTCAATTGATTCGCTGATAACCGTTCTGTCAGTATTTTTTCAAGACGCAGTGGGATCTCCGCATCAGCTCCCGCATACGGTGCAACATCTTCTATCGCTACGGCATCCATCGTCAACTGCTTCTTTCCACTCCCAATCAATTCCTCAATATGAGTCATTTTTACATTCAGTTCCGCTTCAGCCATCTTTTTCAATCCCAACCGGCGAGATCGCGGTTCAATCACCCAGGCGGCAATCATTGTATCAAAACTGAGTGGTGTGGTTTCCAATCCATTATTACGTAAGATCAGGTAGTCATATTTAAGATTGTGGCCAATTTTCTGGATAGCGGGATCCGTAAACGGACCTCGTAGTGCGTTGATCACGGTTTGCAGAGCAAGCTGTTTTTTTTCATGCTTATGTCCAACGGGAATATAAAATGCCTCCCCTTCTTGAATGGCTAAAGATATGCCGACCAAATCTGCTTGCATAGGATCTGTGGATGTGGTTTCGGTATCAAAGGAAATTTTCTCTGCTGATTTCAGTTTACCAACCAGGTCATCAAGCTTCTCCTCATCATCCACAATCGTGATGTCAATATCGTATGCGGTCGGAAGGCCTAATTTCATCGGCGTATTTTCAAATAGCGATAATTGCTCACCTCCACCAATCACTCCTTCTCCCAACAAATTCACGAATCGTGCAGTCAATGTGCGAAATTGAAGTTCCTTAAAAAGAGATGTCACTTTTTGTAAATCGATATTATCCGTACGCGCCTGTTCCAAGTCGATATTAATGTCTAAATTTGTTACGATCTTTGCAAGATCATAACTCAGATACGCGTCATCTTTATTTTCCTCTAATAGTTTTCTTGTTCTTCCGCTGATTGATTCGATATTCGCGTAAATATCATCTAAGGTAGGATATTTTTCTAACAGGGAAGCTGCTGTTTTCGGTCCAATTCCCTTGATTCCTGGAATATTGTCAGATGTATCACCCATCAACGCTTTTAAATCTACTACCTGTTTGGGTTTAACCCCCATCTTTCTAACCACATCTTCAGGAAAATAATCTTTCGCTTCAGATTGTCTTCCTCCCGCAAGATTCACAATAATCCGTTCAGTTACAAGCTGAAGCAAATCCTTGTCCCCGGTGACAATCTTCACTCCCATTCCTTTTTCGGCAGCTTTATGGGCAATGGACCCAAGCACATCATCCGCTTCAAATCCCTCCATTTCTAATCGCGGAAAATTGAAAGCATCCACCAATTCACGGATTCGCTCAATCTGTGGTTTCAACTCGTCCGGCATTTTCGCGCGTGTGGCTTTATAGTCTGGATACATCTCGTTGCGAAAGGTCTTCCCAGTGTCAAATGCAACTGCCAAATACTCCGGCTTCTCACGATTCAGAAGGCTGAGTAAAATACTGGTGAATCCATATGTTGCGGCAGTTGGCTCTCCAGAAAGAGATTGGAACCGCGCACTGGTTGCCATTAAAGCAAAATATGCCCGATACGCAAGGGCATGACCATCAATTAAATACAGTGTTTTCGGCATGAGATCCTCCGGACTGATTGTACTATGTGCAGTCCATTCTAGACAGAAATCTATCCTATCTGTTTTGATTACTTAATAGATTCCTTACTTTCTGAAGAAAGTACTAAGATAAAGATATTTTAATCCTCTGTCCATCTTTGCCAAGATACAGATAGCTTCACTACCCATCAAGGCTAAGCTCTTGATGTTTTCCGTAGAATGAGCAAAATCCTTTTCGGGATCATATTCTCCTTCTTCACCGGAGGGATTTAGCACATTTATTACTGATGTGGCAATACCGCCTGCACGCAAACCCCAAATTTTTGCCAGCACCAGGATCACGCTTGCTTCCATTTCCGAAGCGACCACATTTAACC
>CAZILY010000051.1:0-9470 GCA_964540175.1 uncultured Pelolinea sp.
GCATCTACAACTACTTCCCCTGATCCCATCTCTTCTGATTGGGTGCTGAATTCGACTGTGCCGGGTGCACCATCCTGCGGTTGAAAATTAAGGCGGATCACATTGTTTCCTTCGCGGGCAATGATCTCAGCTTGTCGGCATGCTTTTAAGAACTCGTTTGTTGAAATTACGGTACGGGTTTTAAAACTGCGTGGAATTATGGCACGGTAATCCGGGAAATTGCCCTCGATCAATTGGGTTACAAGCTCTGCATTTTTCATGTGAAAAATAGCTTGTCCCCGATCCTGAGGAACTATCATCGTTACTGTTTCATTGCCATCTGTAGCGATTCTGGCAAGTTCACTGAGTGAACGGGCGGGGATGATCACTTTCACAGGGTTATCTTGTGGAGTTGATAATTCGGCAGTGCGAACGGAAATTCGGAACCCATCTGTGGCGGCTAAGGACAGCTTGTTATTATTAATTTCCATCAATACGCCCTGAAGTACCGGGCGTGATTCTTCGCTTGAAGCCGCAAAACTAACTTGGTGAATCATCTTTTTGAAATCCGCTACGTTCAATTCCACACCGCTTGAAAGATCAGGTGAGGGCATAGGAGGAAACTCCTGCGCATCGATTCCTTTGATATCAAAATTAGAAGTTCCGCAGTGGATGTTGAGGGTTTGAGTGCGCGTATTGAGGGATAAATTTACCTTATCAGCTGGGAGGGTATTGACAAGATCAAAGAAGATCCGTGCCGGGATAGTTATGCTGCCTTCCTCTTCAATATTTGCACCTATCCAACAAGTGATCCCTAATTCCAGGTTTGTAGCAGAAAGGCGTAAGCGCCCGTTATCAGTAGCGATTAGAATATTATTTAGCACTGGCAGGGTGCTTCGGGGGGATACTGCCCGAGAGACTATCCCTAATCCATAGGCAAGTTGTGCTTGGGTGATTGTTAGCTTCATCGAAAAAGCCCTCCGATTTAAAATTTTATCTCAAAGAAAGTATACAATAATTTATAAACTTATATTATATATTGTAAGACAAAATAAGCGAAACAATTGCAGTTTCGCTTATTGGTTTCTATTGAGAAAATTTAATTATATCCACCCTCTGAGCTGCATTGCTTTGACCACCCGGTTTATTGCCACCATATAAGCGGCATCCCGCATGAAGACCTTTTCTTTTTCAAACATTTCATACACGCTTTGAAAAGCAATTGTCATCTTATTGTCGAGTCGTTGTAAAACCTCATCTCGCGGCCAGTAATAATTCATGCCGTTTTGAACGCCCTCAAAATATGACACGGTTACACCGCCAGCATTGCATAGGAAATCAGGGATTACAAACACGCCGCGTTTTTTCAATTGCTCATCAGCCTCCATGGTAGAGGGGCCATTTGCCCCTTCTGCAATGATCCGAACCTTATTTGATATCATTCCGACTGTTTCAGCGTTTATTTGACCTTCAATCGCTGCCGGGATAAGCACGTCTACATCTTTCCTGATCCACCCTGTGCCCTCTTCAATTTCATACCCGGCAGATTTTGATTTTTCTTTATCAATTTCTCCGTATTGGTTGGTAATGGTTTGTAAAAAAACCGGATCAATTCCCTTCAAATGGCTTATGGTATAGCTCATACGGTCATCACGATCCCAGTATGAAACCGCCATAACTTTTCCTTTTAACATTGTTGTGAAACCTATGGCGGCGTATTGGGCGACATTGCCAAAACCCTGGATGGACGCACTGCACTTACTTGGGTCGATTTTCATTTTTTTCATCGCTTCACGGATAGCAAAGACCACGCCAAAACCTGTTGCTTCAGTTCGCCCGAGTGAGCCCCCATTACCCATAGGTTTTCCTGTAATTACACCTGGTGAATATTCACCGGACAGTTTTGAGTACTCATCCATCATCCACCCCATCATTTGTGGAGTTGTGCCTACATCCGGGGCTGGAACATCCCGCCGCGAACCAATCTCCCGCCAAATTTTTTGGATATATCCTCGGCAAAGACTTTCCTTTTCTGTGCTTGTTAATGTAGCCGAGTCAACAACAACTCCGCCTTTTCCTCCGCCTAACGGGATATTTGCTACCGCGCACTTCCATGTCATCCAGGTTGCCAGAGACCGAACTGTATCGATTGTTTCAGATGGATGGAAGCGTATGCCGCCCTTGCAAGGGCCAATAGCGTCATTATGCTGTACGCGAAACCCGTTATAGATTTTGATGTTCCCGTTATCCATTTGGACAGGGATGCGAAAACTGAATTCACGCATTGGCCATCGAAGATAATCTCTTACTTGCTGATCCAAATTTAACTGGTCTGCGACCCGGTCAAATTGTTGTTGAGCCATTTGAAAAGCGTTAATTGTGACGTTCATAATTTCTCCTTACCTTATCAACGTATATGCCTTTTGCGATTTAGTATTTTTCGATGGATCAAGGTATATGGCATAAATAACAGCTATATATTAGTCTAAAATGATTGCAGTTTTCGTCAATATGATGAATATCCTTAGCTGATTAAATATTATCAACATTGTGCTGAGGATGAGGATAATAAGAAATTCATACAATCAATAAGAGTTTAAGGTAAATCAAATTATTTCACAACAACAACAAAAATCATGAGACGTAGAGTTTGTAAACGAGAATGATATTTGTATCTGCTTTCTCAAAAGAGTAACTCCGCGAATTATTTATTATGGTATGTAAATTACAATTTTTTGGAATTTAATTGCTCTTGTAATAATTTCTTGACGACCTGCGGGTTTGCTTTTCCTTTTGCGTTCTGCATAACCTGCCCGAAAAGCCAATTGATAATGGTTTCTTTACCATTCAAATATGCTTTTACTTCATCAGGGTTATTAACAAGCACGGTATCAACCATATCGTTGATTAGCTTGCTATCGGAGACTTGCTGCAGCCCCTTTCCCTTGACGATCACTTCCGCGGATTCCCCACTTTCAAGCATTTCTACCAGCACTTCTTTTCCAGTAGATTGGTTGATGATCCCTTTCTCGACCAGCACGATCAGAGCTGTGAAATCGGAAGGATTTATTTTAAGCTTTCCCAATGTGCTTCCACTCTGTTTAATCCATGCAAACAAGTCGGTAAGCATCCAGTTGACAATGGCTTTTGGAGCGAGCGAAGGATCTGCTTGTACGCACGCTTCGAAAAACCCCATAGTTTCCTTCTCTTCAATTAAACGCTCAATATCTTCCGATTGAAGTTTGTATTTAATCATATAGCGCTCGCGCTTCGCATTAGGTAATTCCGGCATTCCTGCCGATATTCTTGATATCCATTCTTGGTCCACAATTAACGGCGGCAGATCGGGTTCGGGAAAATAACGGTAATCATTCGCGTTCTCTTTACTGCGTTGCGAGAAGGTTTTCCCTGCTGTTTCATCCCATCCGAGTGTCTGCTGGTGGACTTTCTCACCTTTATCCAAAGTTGATTTTTGAATACTTATTTGATAGATGATTGCATTTTCCATGGCTTTAAAACTGTTCAGGTTCTTAACCTCAACACGGGTGCCTAATTCTTCACATCCTTCTGGGCGCAAAGAAAGATTTGCTTCAAACCGCATAGCTCCTTTTTCCATGTCACCGCTTGAAACACCGATTGTCCGCAGCAGAAGCCGTAATTCACGGCTGTATGCTGCCACATCTTCAACAGAGTGCATGTCTGGTTCACTGACGATTTCCAGCAGCGGAACACCTGCTCTATTCAGATTAACTAGCGAGTAGGATTTTCCATCCCGGACAACATGGGTGAGTTTGCCAGTGTCCTCTTCTATGTGTGCTCTGTGAATACGGATATATTTATCGCCTTCGCTTGTGTGGATAAGCAATTTTCCGTTTTCCGCAAGGGGATATTCATATTGAGATATTTGATATCCTTTGGGTAAGTCCGGGTAGAAGTAATTCTTTCGGGCAAAAATGCTTGTCTGGTTGATCTCGCATTCCAGAGCGATCGCTGCGCGCAAGGAAAGCTCAATTGCATTTTGGTTGATCACTGGTAATGTGCCTGGCATCCCGCAGCATACAGGGCAGGTCGAGATATTGGGCGGCGAGATTGTATTGTCCACTACCGCGCAGGAGCAGAACATTTTTGAACGTGTTGATAGTTCCACGTGTACTTCTAAACCGATATCAATATTATATTTTGTCAATTTAAACACCTGTTTGTGTGTTAACCCACTAATTATAGTATGTAAAGAAGTTTATATATTAAGCGATGAAAAGCTGTGGATTTAGTTTCAAGTAAACTAGTGTAAATTAAAAAACACCTCAAAAACGAGGTGCTTTGTTGATCTTGCTTATTATTTAAGTGATTTCACAAACTGGTCAATGCGATCCAGCGCTTCTTCAATTTGGTCAACGGAAGTTGCATAAGAACAGCGTATAAACCCTTTTCCTGCTGTCCCGAAAGCGGAACCCGGAACTGCTGCCACATGTTTTTCCTGGAGGAGCCGATTGGAGAACTCTTCGTCGTCTAAACCGGTGCCGCTCACTTTTGGAAATGCGTAGAAAGCACCGCGCGGTTCGAATGTGGGCAGACCAATATAGTTCAACCCTTCCACAATTAATTTACGGCGGCGGTCGTATTCGACGATCATTTTTTGTACATCCTCCTCGCAGGAGAGAAGCCCTTCAAGCGCGCCGTATTGAGCCATTGTGGGAGCAGTCATGATGACATATTGATGAATGCGTGCTATTCCTTGCATCATGCCGGTTGGCGCGCATACGAATCCAATCCGCCACCCGGTCATTGCGTAATTTTTTGAAAAACCACCGACCAGGATTGTCCGCTCTTTCATACCAGGCAGAGCTGCGAAGCAGATATGCTCTACGCCATATACCAGGCGGTCATAGATCTCATCTGAAATAACAACCAGATCGTGTTTCTCGGCGATTTTTCCGATCGCTATCAGCGTTTCTTTATCCGCCACAGCGCCGGTAGGATTATTGGGAAAATTAATCAAGATGGCTTTTGTTTTATTAGTAACCGCTTTTTCTAGTTCTTCTGGATCCGGCATGAAGTTGTTCTCCATCCTGCAGGGAACCTCAACAGAAACCCCGCCCGCCAGCGTTATGACACCCTGGTAAGAAACAAAGCAGGGTGTAGGAAGGATCACTTCATCGCCGGGATTCAAGATCGCATTGCATGCAATAACTAACGCTTCAGAACCGCCCACAGTAATGACGATTTCATCCTTAGGGCTGTAACTGACTGCATATAACTTCTCAATATGCTGGCTTAAGGCTTCGCGCAGCGGCATAATTCCCCGGTTAGATGTGTAATGTGTTTTGTGCTCCCGCAGGGATTTGATGCCAGCATTAACGATAGCTGGCGGTGAATTAAAATCAGGCTCGCCAATCCCTAATGAGATAACTTCTTTCATTGTGGATGCGATCTCGAAGAATTTCCGAATACCAGAAGGTTTTAAAGATGCTACTCGTTCAGCCAGATATGGTTTTGCCATATTTTCTCCTTAATTTTAGAATTTGTATTTTTCCGGTTAGATTAGTTAGCGTTTGTCAATAATGGATATTAAATCTCAATCCAGGAATTATCTCCAATATTCATGATTTCTGCTCGTCCGCGTACAGTGGCAGACCGCCCGATGATTGAATTCTCAAGTACCATGTTGCTGATCATTGCGCCTTGTTCAACGATCGAATTCTTTAGAATGGTATTTTCAATTACTGCATCCTGGCTTATGGAAACATGTGGCCCGATCACGCTGTTCTTTATCTCAGCTTCTGGATGAATGTAAACTGGTGCAATAATAGTGACTTTTTCGCGTGTGCCAGCAGCAGAGTTGTTGTCATTACCATTTTCCAACAAATAGCGATTAGTTTCCAGCAGTGCTCCCGGTTTTCCTGCGTCCAGCCATATATCTACTGGTTGCGCACGCATTGTAGACCCGGCTTTAATCATCAAGTTGATCGCGTCAACTAAAAAGAACTCCCCATTCAAGGAAATATCCTCATCTAATTGCTGTTGGATCGCAGCCACTAAATCCTCGCCTTTTTTGAAGTAGTAAAAGCCAACTACTGCCAGATTGTTCTCCATTCCTTTTGGCTTTTCAATCAGGCGAGTAATGTGTCCTGCTTTGGTTACTTCCGCAACTCCAAACCGTCGTGGGTCTGGCACTGCTTTTACCCACGCAATTCCACTTAAAGTCTCTTTATCTAAAAAGGAAAGATCTGTTTCGATTAATGTATCTGAAAACGCCATTAGCATCGGCCCTTTAAGATATTCTTTCGCCAGGTACAGGGCGTCGGATTGCCCGCGCATCTCTTCCTGGATAACGTAACGCACATTTTTATCAGGGTGTTTTTCCCGCATATAGGGGATTACCTGATCTTCCTGATTGGGGCCAAGTATTAGCACAAATTGCGCGTCTTTGAATCGCGGGACGGATTGGAATTGGTTCAATACATAATCTAAGACAGTCTTACCAGCCAGATGGATTAGCGGTTTTGGCTTGCTCCATGTCTGCGGTCTCATTCGTGTTCCCAGCCCGGCCATTGGTATTGCGATGGTAAAGGTTTCAGACAAGAAATCCTCCTAAGTGTTGGTTTCTATAGATTGTACATCAGGTTGCTATACTAAAGTAATTGTTAAAAGGATGAAGATTGCTGATTTTTATCACAAAATGATGGCAGAAAACATAGAAATACCATAATTATTGATGTGAAAAAAATTTATTTTAATAAATTCAAATAAGATATGAGCAGATTGCCTGCTTACATACCATCGGTATGGCGTCAATAAATATGTCTGGCTTGGATTACCCGCCTGGTGATCTCCTGGAATATTTCGATGAGCAGATCGAGAAATTCCTATCACAATTTGCGGATAAAGCGGGCCGGGATTGTATGCAAGCAGATAAACGCATTAGTATGTCTACATGATTAATGCTGGATTTTGCGTATGTGCAAGCAGCGAGATTTATCTGTTAAATATATGATTTATTAATAAATATCATCCATGTTTTTTTAAAGGTACAATCCGGTTAATAAACGCGACCGGTAAAAGAGAAAAAATGCCTGATAAAAACAAGTTGAATAGAATCATTGAATCACTTGAGAAAGTTGAGCACCCCTCCATATCAGCTACCTTATTGGATTTGGGCATGCTCCGTGATATGAAAGTAACATCAGAAGGAAAAGTATCGTTCACAATAGTGCTGCCTTTTCCAAATATTCCTGAGAACGTAAAAAATTTCATAATCAATAGTCTGGCAAGTGCTGCTCAAACTGCAGGAGGAGAATTGGAAAAAGCAGATCTGACAATTATGAACGATGAAGAACGCCAAAACTTCTTATCAATTGAACAGCAGAATTGGCGGGGAAGTACGTAACCCCCCCACATCTTTGTTTAATATTGGAATAGTATTTAAGATGAAGGATAAATAAGATGAATAAAATAATTTGTGTGCTTGATAATAAAGCGCTTAAGGGTACCGGCCTCAAGACTGAACATGGGCTGGCTTTTTGGATCGAGACAAAAAACGGCACGGTCCTTTTTGATACCGGGCAGACAGCGGATGTGCTGTCGCATAATATGTCATTACTGAACCTAAACGTGAAGGATGTTGACGCGTTGGCTATCAGCCATGCACACTATGACCATACAGGCGGGTTGGAAGCTGTTCTTCCTGAAAGAACCGATTTGATCATGTACGCGAATGAAGATGTATTCCGTCCCAAGTTTTCCCTGCACGACGGAAAATATGATCCGAGCGGATTTGTGGTGAGCCAGCAAGAATTTTCCAGGAGAGCCAAGGTTCGGCTGAGCGATATGCCGATGGAGATATTTCCCAACTTATGGACAACTGGAGAGATAACAAAGCGGGTAGAACCAGAAGGGCGCAGCAGCGGCCATTATATCCGTGATGGCGAAGGATGGCAGCCAGACCCATATCGCGATGATATGTCGCTGGTGCTCAAAACGCAAGATGGGCTGGTTGTGATCTGCGGATGCTGCCATGCGGGGTTGCTGAATACGCTTGCGCATGTGGAGGAACACTTTGAAGGGCCAATTGTCGCAGTAATGGGTGGAACACACCTGATGACCGCGGATGGCAAATTACTGGATCATGTGATCAGTGTGCTTGATGAGCGATATACGGATATTCTTTTTTACCTGAACCACTGCACGGGTGACGATGCCATTAAAGCACTGGCGAATGCATTTAACGAGCGTGTTCAACCTTTCCCTGCGGGAGCGGTTGTCACATTCAAAGATTCACAAATATAACCGTATGAATCCTCGAGAAAATATTAAGGCCAATCAGCGCCAATTATCAGAATCATTGAACCGACGGAATTTTATTGCCGGATTATGGCATGGGGCGTTTATGACGCTAGGCGTCTCATTGACCCAACCGACAACAGTTATTTCCGCTTTCATAGCGGATTTGACTGGTTCAACGATTTGGGTGGGCGGCTTAATGACAGTGCTCACGGTTGCTGGAGCAATTCCCCAACTTTTCGTAGCCCGTCTGATCGAACCCCGCCCGCGGAAGATGCCCTATTTGCTGATCGCTATTTATCTAAGAGTGATCAGCTGGGGGGTTCTGGCGTGGTCCATTTATGCTTTTGGTGGGAAGAACCCGATGGTGTTGGCTGGTATATTGGTGGGCATGCTGGTAATCTTTTATGCCGGGGGAGGCCTTGGGAATATCCCGTATACGGACATCATTGGAAAGATTATCCCGCCTAACAAACGTGGGGCGTTTTATGGTGGAATAGGAATTTTGGCTGGCCCTCTTTCCGTAGGTGCAGCATTTGTGGCCAGGTATATCCTTGCAAATGTGACCTACCCTAATAATTATGCTCTCTTATTTGGCATAGCTGCTGTCGGATTGTCGATAGCATCAATTGGATTTTTGGTGATACGTGAACCGATAGTGGAAAATACACATCAAAAACCGCAACCCTGGCCGGAATTTCGACAGCATCTTCTTTCTGTTAGCCGAAAGTTGAGACCATTGATTACCACGCAGTTACTGACAGGTTTTAGTTTGATGGTTTTACCTTTCTACGTAGTGTACGCGCGCGAGCAGTTGGGCGCTCCAATGGATTCGGTGGGGTGGTTTTTGCTGGCACAAGTGCTGGGTGGGTCACTTTCCAATCTTGTTTGGGGACGAATTGTGGATACATCTGGAAGCCGAAGAATGTTATTCATATGCGCGGTAATTTCAGCCGTGACGCCCTTGTTTGCGGTTGTGGTAGGTTCCTTCAGTTGGATGGCAATGATGCCGATCTTTTTCTTCGCCGGGGCAGTATTTAACGGGCGCAAGGTTGGCTTCCAGAGCGCGCTGCTTGAAGTATCTCCTGCTGCTGAAAGAAGCACCTATACCGGTTTAAACGCGGTGTTGATTCTTCCCGCGGCATTTTTATCTTTATTGGCAGGCCTGCTATTGCAGTATTGGTCGTACTCAACGTTATTTCTTACCGCTT
>CAZILY010000052.1:0-1171 GCA_964540175.1 uncultured Pelolinea sp.
TTCATCTTAGTATCTTATTCCCCCAGGTCATCCGCTTGTTTATTCTTTTTTTTTAGAAAACATACTTGAGATTGCTAAAAAACCAGAATGGTTAGATACAACAACACAATTCTCTCAATTTCTAGTCATTGACAAACCCAACATTGAGCCACAGGACTGAATACGATTTCATCCTAACAGCCAAAGTATCGTTATCAACAACATAAATATTATCGCTTAGTAAATCTATGAGTTTTTCCGCGTGAACAATTCCGAGATCTGCAAGTAGTATATTCACTTCCAGCGGCTTGCCCAAGACGTTGTGTAAACAAATTACGGATGTTTCCCCGTCAGGAGAAGTTCGCAAAACTGAAAAGATGCCTTTATGTAAATTGAAAACGCTTTGCTCTCCATTCGGGTGAAAAGCAGAATTTGACTTTCGATTGGTGAGCAAATTCTTGTAACCTGAAAATACCAGATTGCGCAGCGAGCCAATTCTGCTTAATTCATCTTCAAGTGATTCAACTTCCAGTTTCTCGCGGTTTATCGTGCGTGCTCTTCCTGTAACACTCAATCCATCGATCCAATTACGTGAGCCGAATAAACTATGGAAGTAAATCCCTGGAATCCCTTTTAAAGCAAGCATAATTGCCTGAGAAGCCAAAAATCTCCTCGCGATTATTGTTTCTGATTCATCAGGTTTTTCCGGGTCGCATAATGCATCCAAATAGTTAATGTTCAATTCGTAGGGGCTCTTTGTACCATCAGCGTTATTCTTATAAGAAACACTGCCCCCTAAAAGCTTAGCCCTGTTTGCCATCGCTTCAACTTCCTCTTTTTCAAGAATCCCGCAGACAGGCATAACACCAATCCCATCGTGGGATGCCAGAAAATTGAAAAAAGTAGTCTTCTTAGAAGAAGTCATAAGAGAACTCGCCCATCGAGATAAGATTTCTGCATTACCAGTATGAAAAGCATGCAGGACTAAAGGGGGAAGCGAGAAATTATAGACTAGTTGAGCTTCATTTTCCCCATTTCCAAAATAGCTGATGTTGTCTTCGTGGGGCACATTTGTCTCTGTGATAATTTTCACCCATGGAGCAACTTCATTAAATATTATGCGGAATATCTGCACGATACTATGTGCTTGCGGTAAATGAATGCAACTTGTGCCTTTCTCTTTCCAAATATA
>CAZILY010000052.1:1271-9350 GCA_964540175.1 uncultured Pelolinea sp.
TTAAACCAAAAACTGCTTGCGGAGATATGATTAAGAACAGCATCAAACATTAATTGAAAGTTCTCACCTAATTTACCTACGTCCTCCCAATTCCCATATTCAGGGTTCACTTGTTTATAATCAATGACAGAAAACCCATCGTCTGATGAAAATGGAAAAAAGGGTAATATATGGATAGTGCTGATCACCTCTGACACCCATTTTGACAAGAAAGTTCCCAGTGTCTTTAGTGGAGCCTTATTAGTATTCCCTACAATATCCGGATATGTTATTAAAATTGCATCTTTCTGGCTGAAAGCAATTTCTGTCCCTCTGGGATGTATAAGGTGTTTTTGTTTAATGATTACTTCATTAATCACACGGCGAAATTCCACAGCAGTATCTTTGCCATAAAGAAATTCCAGGTGATTAAATAAGTCATCTTTTTTCTTCATACTTTTCCTGTTCCTTAAATCAAATTTTCTAAATATCGATGTAAAGATGTGTAAGAGTAATGCTTTTTTCCAATTGAGTAATTGTGTTCAGTATCCTTCTTACGCAAATTGTTGTCAATTAAATATTCAATGATTCGGTCTGCGGATGTTTCAATTGTCTGTTTGTCAAGATAAGCTAATCCCAAATCATCCTTTCCATTTATCTGAGAACCTAAAGAAATAAAGCGAATATTCTTATCTTTTATATCACTTGGATTCAAGAGTATTTATAAGGGGTTTGGTTTTACGAAGAGGTATGGGGACAACGCCGTTCACCCCAATGGCATTTGCCAACAGGATGCTCAATTTGGCCTTCAAGATTTCATATGAGAAATACCTTTTTGCAAGCTGGAAATTAATTCCTGTCCAATCCTCGATTTGTTGCTTATTGTTTAGGAGAGAGATCGTATCAGCGATTGTCTTGTCAGTGACAAAATTATCAAATTCGATCACTTTAAAACCTTTGGGTTTGATATCTGTTGAATAAATTGAATAATTATTTACCACAATGGGTTTACGAAAATAAACCGCCTCTAAAAATGCATTTCCAAATCCTTCAAATTCAGATGGGTAAGTTACCAGGTCGGCTTGGGTGTAGGCATCGCTTATGCTGTAGATCTTATGTCCGTCATCAGTCCGGCCGCGCTCTTGATCAAAATACTTATCGGCACAAATAATCGAGACCCCTAGCAGCTCTGCGTACTGATTAATGCGCCGGGCGTAGTCATCCCCTTCATCTCCAGAGGCATGGGAAATTACGAGCTGTGCTTTCCTACCAAGCCGCTGTACCAATTCAATGGCATGTTCAATTCCCTTGCGTTCAATAATTCGGGTTGGCTGAAGGATGAATAATTCATCATCTTTTACCCCAAGCGTATGACGCAGGTCGGAATTATATTCATCTGCCCCTGGTGGTTGCTCGAGATAGTTCATCACATTAGGTATCAGCATTGCATTTGTGCCGCGCCGACGGGCAAGTTCATGATGCGCATGGCTATTGATGACCACGTGCTGAATAGCTTCGAGGGTGGGTGGAAAGGACATGTCAATGTAATCTTCTATACAATTGATTAGGAAACGTTTACGTTCCCATGAAAAATCGTGGTGATGGGCGATGGTTGGGATACCTGTTTCGGCGACGATCTCCGTTATTGCCCAACCAAGAGGAATGTGGAGTGGAATGGCGAGCGCGTTCTCAATAATCCAAATATTGATATCAAATCGCCGATTAAATTCAAGTAACTTATTTTTTATTGTATTTTTAACTTCAAATAACCAAAAAGTATCTTCTGCCTTGCGCTGCTCGCTAGAAAAGAATGCATCATGTTTTTGCTTGATCTCTGGATGTCTGTAATAAGCAAGTGGCTCTATCATCGATTGTTCTTTTGGGTAATCACTTTTCCCGGAGAAATAAAAGCATAGGTGGCCAAATTCATTAGACAGCACATCTGCCCATTTTTGGGCTTCCAACGATACACCGTCGGTTCCCGAAAATCTAGTGCTTATAAACCCGATATGAAGAGGTTTCTTGTTCATTGTATTTCTTGAATCTCCAATTGGTGAATTTTTGCGTTTTTGGGAATGTAATCAAAAACATGGTCTATAGGCAGATGCTCGCTGATAATATTTATAATCGCAAGCACGATCGCATGAGCCACAATTACGATCTTGTCCTGGGGATACTTGGTGATAATCTCATATAGAAAATCAGAGACGCGCTGATATACCTGCCCGATCGTTTCTCCGCCGGGAGGGGCTACATTCAAGGGGTCACTTTTGCGCTGCATGAATTTCTCTGTGAACCGCCGTTTGATCTCATCAACATGCAATCCTTCCCATTCACCTTGATTAATTTCCCGCAGTCGCTTATCTTTGATTAAAGGAACTCCAGCCTTATCTTGGATAGCACGGGCTGTTTCCACAGCACGAATCAGGTCAGATGTAAAAATGCGGTCAGGCTTGATTGGCTGGACGCCTATAGCCACTGTTTTTGCTTGATTTCTACCAGTGTCATTTAAGGGAATATCTGACTGACCCGTATATATACCCTGCTTATTCCATTCGGTTTGGCCGTGACGTATCAGAATAAATTTTGTCATCTGATTTTTACTCGATGCCAAATTTTTGTCGGTATTCTGGGATCTCGATCATTGGTACCCGGTGCTGCTCATTGATCTCATTTACATCCAGATAGAATTGGTCATCATCGTATTGGATGGTATTCATGGTGGAATTTATGTCCTCCATGAAATTTGCTTGATATCTTTTTTCAAGTTTAGACAAAACTGTTTGTATAATTGCAAAAGACATTTTACTCAAGTTTTGCAGCGGTTGGTTGCGGTGTATACGCACATCCAAATTGACCTGCCCGATTGACTCTAATTTATAAAGCTCGAGCATATCGATCAGTAAGCTGGTCTCGACGCCATACCCTGACGTGAAAGTTAGTTTTTCCAGTACCTCACGCTTGCCTCCATATTCGCCGGACAAGGGTTGGATGACGCCTGAGAGCTGAGGGAAGAATAAATTCAACAGGGGACGAGCGGTCAATTCTGTAACCCTACCGCCGCCCGGTTGGAACGAACCGTCCTTTCCCATGATCGGACGTTTATAAAATCCTTTTACAAATTTAACTTTCTCTTTGAGCAAAAGCGGACCGACTACTCCGTAAATAAATTTTGGATTGAAATTACGGATATCGGTATCTACCCAGAAAATAATATCTCCTTTGGTAAGGTAAAGACTTTTCCAAAGTACCTCCCCTTTTCCAGTTCGGGCGCCGTATTTGCTAAGCACTTCGTCATTAACGTAAACGGGGATACCAAAATTACTGGCAATTTCACGCGTTCGATCGGTTGAGTTGGAGTCCACCAGAATTATCTCATCGAGAAGGTGTTTCTCGTCCATGTATTTTGTCTTTGCGATCTTTATAATCTTGCCAACCGTCTTTTCTTCATTTAATGTGGGAAGAGCTAAACTGATGGTTAAGCCAAGCTCTTGCTTTCTTTCAATAAGATAATCGATGTTGCTGAACTCTTGCGCATCAAAAGTATTTTCTGCAAACCATTTATCCACCAATACAGAAATCGCATGTGAAGCAGATATAGGTGAGTTGGGTTGACTGGTTCCTTTGGTCTTAATGGCGATTACATCTGCATCACAATTATTCAAGATCTTATTGGTAATATCGCCAAAAACTGATTCTTTCTCTGTTTTAGGAATGCCGGTACCAAGAAAAACGATATCATTGTTAATAGAAGATTCTAAAATTGCACTACTGACATCATCGGATACTACTTTCATAATATTAATATCAGGAATCTCATCCAAAACTCTCTGGATAGGTTTAAAATCACGGTTCACCTTGTCTGCTTGTTTTTGAGATTTAAAAATTCTCTCTACGGTAATTGATGATCCAAACACTTCCCCAATTTTTAGGCTCATGCGTAAGGATTCAACCGAGTTTGAACCGCCTCTGATAGGAATTAATATGTTTTTATATGATTTCTTGAATTGCCCTTTGGCGATTACAACGTTGAAATATTGGTTGTTCAGCACTTGTTTAATATCTAACTGCATAGAATCGATCTGATGTGGCCATTCGAGAATAACAGTTTCTAAAGACGGATAAGTAATCTGGACAGCAGTTTGGATCTGTTGCCAGGGGTCATGGGTGACGCGAACATGGGTATGGATATTATTGTTATCACCATGAAAATGACTTTCAAGATATTCACGTAAATCCTGAGCTTCTTTTGTGCCTTCGCTTAGATCTGATCCCTCAGGTATTGATATGATCCCCAGAACCTGAACCGTTTGTATGGAAGAAAATAAGCGTGCTAATTGGATTACATTTTCATTTTTCTGCTTGGAAAGCAAGGGTATGAGGATTTTTGGTTTTTTTGATTTTTGCATTTTACCTTTCTAATTTGTGTTTTTATTGGCAGATCGCAATAGAGGCTCGATCTGGTCTTTGAATATTTTCTCCCAGGTATAGTTTTGCCTAACAACATTTTTATGCATTAGGGTTTTATCGGATGTGATTTTTGTGCATATCCGATCCGCGATCATATCTGGGTCGCCATGTGGATCGAAAAAATCAGCAAAATTTCCGGCGGTTTCATGAAAAGGTAGGATATCGCTGCAAAAAATTGGTTTGCCGGTCATACCGGCTTCCAGTATTGGAATTCCAAATCCTTCTTGAAAACTTGGGAATAGAAGCGCATCGCAAAAGCGATATAAAGAGAAAATGGTTTCTATTGGTATAAAAGTATCGATAAAGTTGGCTAAAAAGATCACCCCTTGTTCGTACGGATGATGCGTAATTTCCGAAGGATGGATTAATTCTGCGGTTAAGTTCATTAATTCGGAGAGATAAAGCTTATTTTTGGGGTTGTGTGGTCCAATAGGACCAGAGACAAGCAGAGCAGCTTTTGGAAAAGATTCCTTGATATGCGCAATGATATGTATCGCCAGCTCAATGTTTTTTCGGCGAGTGATACGAACCGGCAAAAGGAACAATGGGAAGGCATCCATTAGATGATACGTGTTGATAATTTCTAATGACTGTTCATTCATAGCCAGAAGCCCCTGCCAGTCAATCCCGGATGGAATAACTTTTATATGTGAAGGCGGGATGTTAAAAACTTGGGCCATTTCTTTCTGCCGCATTTTTGAAATAGTAACATGGATATGTTTTTGGAGATGCCAGGTTTGCTTAAGTAACTTCCACGGCCATTCATCGAATAATTCATCAAGATATTGATCGTTTTTCCAGGCCAGATCATGATCCCATGCGATGAGTAATGGTGGGGATTTTTGTTGCATAAATTCATGAAGAGCTGCGGTTAAAGGGAGGTTCTTGTGCAGTGTGCAGATATTGTGAGCGATTATGGCATCAAAGTCATTAAAATATTTATTCAGAAACGAAGCAATCTCATCTTTTACTACGAAAAAATCATCGGGAATTTTACCGTTATCTAATGATCGCTTAATTGCCAGAATTCTGGGATTGTTTGAACTGAATAAAGGATATTTGATGACTTTAATTTCTGGATCATTTTGCTTTCCCCGACCTGTGAAAATGGTAACCTTATGCCCTGCTTTGGAGAATAAGCGGCTGTGTTCCTGCATAACTTGCTCCACACCGCCAACAACTGGTGGTGCAGAATAATGCAACATAGCTATTTTTAAAAAGTTCATCTCACGTAATTATAGCAAAATGAAAAAATGTTGATTAATAAAAATACTGAGCTAATGGATCAAAGATCCAACCATATGGTGCTATACGCCGGAATTTCCAATGAGATATCGGTTTCAGAGCATGCTAAGGATGTTTCCCCAAAAAGTATTTTTGGATTAGCCGGTAAACCATCTAGTTGAGCATGGTTGAGGGAAATCTGAATATTATCTGCAGATACGTTATGAAGGCAAAGGATGTTTTGCTTATTATCAATGGATGTGCGTTTAACCAAAAAAAGGTGGTCTTCAAGAAATAAGATTTTTTGAGGTGCATTTGGGTGAAAACCTGGGTGAGTGATACGTTGTTTTAATAACGCCTGATAGTCATAGAATACGCGTGACCGCAGGGAGGATGGATCTGCAAGCTCACAAACTAAAGATTGATAATCAAGTCTCTCACGATTTATAGATCTTGGCGTTCCAGTCTCCCTGATTCCCTCTTTCCATCCACGTGAGCCAAACAAGCTGTGGAAATATATTCCCGAAATACCTTGTAAGGCCAACATGATCGCCTGACTGGTTATGAACCGATCTACCTGTTTGCTGAAATTCATTGATGTATTTTTGGGATTTCTCAATGCATCAAAATAATTTATGTTAAGTTCTTAAGGGCTTCGGCTTCCATCTGAATTCGTTTTAAAAGAAACCTCACCACCAAGCTGTTCTACTTTTTTAACCATTTGATCGATCTGATTAGGTGTGAGAATACCTGCAGCGGGTGTGACACCAATACCGTCATGGGATGCTAAAAAATTAAAAAATGTGGTTTCCTGTGATGGGGTTGATATGGTGCTTGCCCATTGAGTTAACTCGATGGCGCTTCCAGTCTGAAAGGCATTCAGCACAAGAGGTGGCAGTGAGAAGTTATATACCATCTGGGCTTCATTATTCCCATCTCCAGAGTAGCTGATGTTACTTTCATGGGGCACATTAGTCTCTGTGACCAGTTTTACCTGAGGGGCGCATATATCCAAAAGGGCATGGATACAGCGCACGATACTGTGTACCTGCGGGAGATGGATGCTGCTAGTACCAATTTTCTTCCAGATATATGCGATAGCGTCAAGGCGTATAAATTCTGCACCAGCAGCAACATACATCAGTAGTGTATCGATCATTTCCAGCAGAACGCGTGGATTCTTGTAATTGAGATCAATTTGATCTGCGCTGAAAGTGGTCCAAACGAAATCAACTCCGTGGTCAGTGTCTATTCTAGTTAGGAGTGGTGAGGTGCACGGACGAAACACACTGCTTATATCTGTATCTGGGTCCACTTTAATAAAGTATTTATCGTAAGGAGGGATATCCGATATAAAATTATGAAACCAATCGCTTTGTGATGATACATGATTGGCAACCAGATCTACCATGAGTTTAAAATCGCTCCCAATTGCTGAAATATCTTCCCAGTTGCCCAAATCTGGGTTGACTTTTTTAAAGTCGATGACAGAAAAACCTTCGTCGGAGGAATAAGGGAAAAATGGCAGAATATGGATGGTGTTGATTGTATTCCTGACATGCTCATGCAAAAATTCACCCAGGGTTTTTAGCGGAGCCTGTTTTTGCTGCACCACCATGTCACCATAGGTAATGAGGACAACGTCTTGTTGGTCGAAAAGTCTGTGGCGAAAAGGCTTCAGTTGAAAATGATATGAATCTATCAGAGCAAGGATGGATTGGTAGGTGCTGCTCGCGGTATCCTGATCGTAAATCTGTTTAAGGTGATATTGAAGTTGCGATTTTGACATAAATTAAATATGAATACTTGGATCACATTAAGGTTACCATAAAGAACAATTATAATTAACCGATTAGCACTGAAAACTGGTAGGGAATAATGGTGAAAATATTTTTTAAATCCTTGGGGTAATTATTTTCTTACTTCGAATCAGTTGCTTTAATCAAGTTCTAGTTATTCAACTGTTATATATATTTGAGTCGCCTCTCCATATTTCGTGTGCAACCCCTGTGGAAACAATGGACAGTTTTTTCTTTGATTTGTGTACTATATGGACACAACGGACGGAAAAATATGCTCTGGACAGATCTGCCGTTGAATGGGGTGCAAGAGGTCGGAGGTTTGACCACTCACCAGTGTGCTATGCGATCCTCTCGCCCCGACCCTCATAACTCTTTTCTTGACTTTCGTTCTTAATCCCTAAAGTTATTTCCTCAAGCAGAAAATGTCCCTTAATGTAGCTTAATGTCCCATTTTTCTAATATTATGCTGTCAAATATTCGTTTCCAAAACGACTCTATTTTCATTCCAGCGCCAACCCATTTGCCCGCAATCCCAAGCACTTCGGGTTCGGTACATTGTGGTACAAAAATTGGTAACTTTCACAATGGACAAACAACTTGCGAC
>CAZILY010000053.1:0-8932 GCA_964540175.1 uncultured Pelolinea sp.
CAACTCAGTTAATTAATCTTCGTTTTCACGAACCCACTCATACTACAAATTCAATATCTTTCCTCATTGAATAAATTATTTCATTAATTGAAAGAGGAAGCCTTCATGATCTTTTCGCTATTAATTAGGATGAATGCCACTTTTCAACGCTATTAATAATAATCAATAAGTAGGTGTTTTTCGCGGATTGCTGCGAAAGAAAAGTAGGATGTAAGAGAAATAAGCGAGGTTTGTACAAGAAAAAAGGAGTAAAGAGACGTATAATAAATTATATATAAATGAGCAACTTAAATCATTTTAAATGAAAGGGGAACCTATAAGATACCCCGCAGCTTGTTACGCGGAGGCACCATTAATGGAGTGAGGATGGATAAATATTTTTAGGAAAATCTTAAAAAACATCAATAAAGTAGATGATCTCACAAATTTCATAGATAAAAGATGCTAAAAAATGCCCGCGAGATCGATTGTTGACTTATTATAATATTCGCAAGTTGAAAATGTAATTGAGAAAACTGAGACGTAGAGTGAAGGTGAATATGTCAGAAAAATATGATCTGATTATAATTGGGGGAGGTGTAGTGGGGTGTATGATAGCCCGTTGGCTTTCTCGCTATGAAGTTAGCGTTCTGCTCATCGAGAAAGAAGCAGATATCTGCATGGGTGCTTCTGCCGGGAACACCGCTATCGTGCACGCCGGGTATGATCCCCTTCCGGGCTCGCTGAAAGCTCGAATGAACGTGGCTGGAAACCCGATGTGGGACCAACTTTCAGGAGAATTAAATTTTCCTTTTGAGCGGCGTGGGGATTATGTGGTTGCGATTGGCGAAGAAGAGCTTCCTAGCCTGGATACCCTGATGGAGCAGGGCAGGAAAAATGGAGTTCCTGGCATGAGGTTATTATCCAGGGCAGAGGTTATTGCTCGGGAAAAGAATATTAACCCAGAAGTCAGTGGTGCCCTTTGGGCAACGACGGGCGGTGTTTGTGATCCCTTTGCTGCCGCCATTGCCGCAGCGGAAAATGCGGTCATGAATGGGGTCAAAGTACTCCTCAATACCTCGTTTGAAGACTTCATTATGGAAGAAAACCGTATTATTGGAGTAAAGACCAATCGCGGAGATTTTGGGTGCCGCTGGGTGATTAACAGTGCGGGAATGTATTCAGATGAAGTTATGCATAAAGCAGGAGTGCGGCCGGAATTTGTGATTAAACCGCGCAGAGGTGAATATTTCGTATTCGATCGTGCGGACATTACCATTGACAATGTACTTTTTCCTGTGCCAAGTGAAAAAGGGAAAGGTATTCTTGTGACCACCTCGCTGCATGGGAATACCATTATTGGCCCAAATTCAGTCATCTGTGAGGATAAAGAAGACCGATCTACAACCAGTGAGGGACTGGAAGAGATCTGGCAGGGGGCTAAAAAATTAGTTCCGTGTTTGAGCCAGAAACACATCATCGCGATGTTTGTTGGCCTCCGGCCGTATGGTAACGGTCCATGCAAGTCACCAGGCATAGATTATCAGCATGATTACATTATCGAAATTCCTGAAGAGGTACAAGGTCTTGTTAACCTCGGTGGAATTGAATCACCGGGTTTAGCATCATCCCCGGCAATAGCTCAAGAGGTAGTTGATCTGTTGAAGGGTGCCGGTGAAAAATTAAAGGAGAAGAAGGGCTGGGATCCTGTTCGCCGTGCCCGTCCCCGCTTCCGCGATATGAACCATGAGGAGCGTAAGCTCTTAATTGATATGGATCCGCGCTACGGGCGCGTGATTTGCCGTTGCGAGAATGTTACTGAAGGTGAGATCGTGGCGGAAATTCACGCTCCCATTCCCGCAACAACCTATGATGCTATCAAACGCCGTACCTGGTTGGGTACTGGCCGCTGCCAGGGGGGGTTTGATATGCCTCGTGTCGTTAAAATCATTGCAGATGAATTGGGAATATCCCCTTTGGAGGTTACTAAGAAGGGGCAGGGATCTAAATTTTTAGCTAGACCGACAAAACAAGTGGAAATTTGATATGATACTTAAAAATACCTATGATGTAGTTGTGATCGGAAGCGGACCGGGAGGATTGGCGGCTGCTGTTGCCGCGAAAAAAGAAGGCGCTGAAGATGTGTTAGTAATTGAACGTGATATGGAATTAGGCGGCATCTTAGTGCAGTGCATTCACAATGGCTTTGGTGTTGAAATCTTTAAAGAAGATTTGCCGGGGCCCAGTTACGCACAAAGATTTATTGATGAGGTATCTTCTCTGGGTGTAGAAATTCTACTGGACACAATGGTGTTGGATATTACACCGCAGCGAAAGATTTACGCATCCAATAAACGGCTTGGTTTTGTGGAAATCGAAGCGCGCTCCATTGTGCTGGCCATGGGCTGCCGTGAGCGTTCTCGCCCGCAAATCCGCATTCCTGGAACTCGCCCTGTGGGTGTTTATACCGCTGGGACTGCACAGCGCTGGGTGAATGTGGAAGGGTTTATGCCTGGAAATCAGGTGGTTATCCTGGGCTCCGGGGATATTGGTATGATTATGGCTCGCCGGCTCACTTTTGAAGGCGCTAAGGTGGAGCGCGTGTTGGAAGTGATGCCGTATCTAACGGGGTTAACACGCAACTATGTTCAATGTTTATTGGACTTTGATATCCCGCTGCAATTGCGCCATACGGTTAAACGGGTTTTGGGAAATAATTGTGTGGAAGCGGTAGAAGCTGTTCAGGTAGATGAAAAATGGGACCCGGTTCCAGGGTCTGAGGAGATAATTCCCTGTGACACCCTGTTACTTTCGGTTGGACTGATCCCGGAGAATGAATTATCAAGGAAAGCTGGTGTCAAACTGGACCCTATTACTAACGGCCCATTTGTTGACGATAATTTCCAGACTAACATACCGGGGATTTTTGCGGCAGGTAATGTAGTGCATGTCTATGATCTGGTGGATTGGGTAACAGAAGCCGGTTTTCAGGCAGGTAAATGGGCGGCGAAATTCGCCATGGTAATTCGCAGAAAAGAAACCTATTATGTACCATTAATTGCTGGAGACAATGTGCGCTATATTGTTCCGCAAATACTGGATAAGCGCAACCTGGAGGAACAGGACATCCGCCTGCAGATGCGAGTAACACGGCCTATTGAAAAGCCTGTCTGGGTCGAGTTGCATGACAAGGAAAATCTGATAACTCGCAAAGCCGCGCGTTATGTGCGCCCGGGTGAAATGGTCACCTTAGTTTTGAAACAAAAACATTACACGGATATAGAAAAAGCGGAAAGTCTCACAATCGATGTGGCTCCCCGATAAGGCAGGAGAAGAAAAATGGAAGAGTCAATAAAATTAATTTGCATTAGCTGTCCACAGGGATGTGCGCTGGAAGTGACTATGGAGGGGAAGACTATCATAAATGTGGATGGAGCAGGATGCAAGCGAGGTAAAGAATACGCGGAGCAGGAAATTAATGACCCGCGTCGGATGATCGCTTCCACCGTGCGGGTGAAGAATGGGTTTCACCCGCTGGTTCCGGTCTATACCAAAATGCCAATTCCGAAAAACCAGATAAGAAATGTTCTTAAGGAGCTGCGTGAGGTGGAACTTACTGCGCCGGTTGCTAACGGCTCGGTTGTGATTGAAAATATTCTTGGAACGGGTATCGATGTCATCACCAGCCGGGAAATGCCAACCTCGGAAATGAATCGGGATCACCTTTAAATTCAACAGGACCAACATGCTTTTTGGCATATTATTTAAGACAAACGTCACTTTTTGGAGTTTTTTTAATTTTTAAGCGCTATAGTAAAGTATATGGGACAATAGATATTTCGGTCCCAATGAAGGTTCGTATTTAAATTATTTTTAGTGAAGGGAGGTTTTTATTAGATGTAAAAAAGTGTCCGTAGAATACTGGGGGTACAACTGAAGATTTTCTAATAAAATTTTTAAATATAAAAGGAGTAATAAAATGGAAAAACGAACATCCAAAGAGTTTATGGGTGAGGTATTCGGAACTTTTGTCTTGGTTCTTTTGGGAGATGGCGTTGTAGCTAACGTTGGGTTAGCCCCCCGTCTTGCTGCACCAGCTTATAACTGGAATACCATTGTGATCGGTTGGGCTTTTGCAGTGATTATTGCTGTCTACGTCTCCGGTGGTGTATCCGGCGCGCATCTGAATCCAGCAGTAACCCTTGGGCTTGCTGTAAAACGCGGCTTCTCATGGAAGAAAGTTGTACCCTATATCGTTGCACAAATGATTGGTGCTTTCCTCGGCGCATTGGCCGTCTATCTGGTATACCGTGATGGCCTAATAGCAGCTGGAATGCCAAATGTCTGGTCAACTGGTCCCGGTGGTGTATTTAACGCATCGTTCTGGGGTGGTGAAGGCGCCGCCTCGGTGGGTGGTTATTCTATGCTAACCGCATCAATCGCAGAGTTCTTTGGCACAATGGTACTAATGTGGGGCGTTATGGCCAGTGGCGACGCAAAGAACATGGGCCTGAAGGACAATCTGGGCGCTTTTATAGTTGGTTTCGCAGTGTTGGCAGTGGGTCTCTCGCTTGGCGGCCCCAGTGGCTATTCCATCAATCCCGCTCGTGACCTTGCACCCCGCATCTTTGGTGCGCTGGTAGGCACTAAGGGACTTTTCGATGGCCTATATTGGCTGATCCCGCCCGTGTTGATCCCCGCTATCGCTGGACCGGTTGGCATCATGCTTTACGATGCTTTCATCACAAAAAATCTTCCCGAATAATCGGCACCTTGACGGTTTAACCTTGTTCTAAGCGAAAGAAAACATATAAACTAAAAAAAGGAGTACGTAATATGAAAAAATTAATCAACAAACCAGAAGATGTTGTATTAGAGGAACTGAAAGGGATCGAAATAGCTCATCCAGATCTCGTGAAAGTTCACTACGCCCCAGATTATATTGTCCGGGCAGATGCACCAGTGAAAGGAAAAGTTGGTGTTATTTCCGGTGGAGGAAGCGGGCACGAGCCCATGCACGGTGGTTTTGTGGGCATGGGTATGTTAGATGCTGCCTGCCCTGGTGCTGTATTTTCCAGCCCAACCCCTGACCAGATGCTGGAAGCTACCAAAGCGGTAGATGGGGGCGCAGGCGTATTGCACATTGTCAAAAATTATACTGGTGATGTTATGAACTTCAAAATGGCTGAAGATCTGGCAAAAGATGAAGGGATTGATGTGGAAGCAGTGATTGTCGATGATGATGTGGCAGTTAAAGACAGCACTTGGACAGCTGGTCGGCGCGGCGTTGGACTGACCGTTCTGATGGAAAAAATTGTTGGTGCTGCGGCAGAAGAAGGGCGCTCGCTAAAAGAGGTTGCTGACTTAGCTCGCAAGATCAATGGGCAAGGGCGCAGCATGAACATGGCGCTAACCTCATGCACCGTTCCAGCTGCAGGAAAACCCACCTTCGATCTTCCAGAAGATGAAATGGAAATTGGTGTCGGCATTCATGGTGAACCAGGACGTGCCCGAATGAAGGTTAAAACTGCTGATGAGATCACAGAAATGTTGATGAAGCCAGTTATTGAAGACATACCTTTCAAATCTGGGGATGAAGTGCTGTTGTTTGTAAACAGCATGGGTGGAACACCGTTAATTGAACTGTACATTGTTTATCGGAAAGCGGTTGAAATTGCAGAAAAGGCCGGGCTGAAAGTAGTCCGCCATCTGATCGGCCCCTATATCACAAGTTTGGAGATGGCTGGAACATCCATAACAGTATTGAAGATGGATGACGATCTTCTCAAGCTGTGGGACGCACCGGTGAAAACTGCTGGTATGCGCTGGGGGATCTAAATCAAGATAGGCTTATAAAAAAGGCTGGGGTTTTTCCCCAGCCTTTTTAATACAAAGGAGATTAATTTGTCAGTCACAAGAGATGAAGTAGTGTTATGGATTAAAGCCTATAGCGATGTTATTGTAGAAAATAAAGAGTATCTCACAGACTTAGATTCGGCTATTGGTGATGCGGACCATGGGATAAATATGTATCGTGGTTTTCAAGCTGTTCTGACTAAATTACCCACAGTTGAAGATAAAGATATTGGTACGATTCTCAAAACTGTAGGCATGTCCCTTCTCTCAACAGTAGGAGGCGCAGCCGGACCTCTCTACTCAACAGTTTTCATCCAGGCAGGTATGAAACTGAAGGGGAAAATGGAACTATCACTGTCTGATTGGGCTGTTGCGCTTGAAGCAGCTACCAATGGGGTTGTAAATCTTGGAAAGGCAGCATTAAATGATAAAACCATGGTCGATGCATTGACCCCGGCTGTTCAAGCTTTGAACGATGCTGTAAAACAAGGGTTATCTATGGACGAAGCTCTGAAGAAATCTGCAAAGGCGGCTGAGGAAGGAATGAAGGCTACCATACCTCTCGTAGCACGCAAAGGGCGAGCCAGTTATTTGGGTGAACGCAGCGCTGGACATCAAGACCCGGGTGCGACATCTTCCTTTTTGCTTCTGGACACTGCTGTGAATGTTTGGGTAAAGTAAAAAATTTTAAAAGGAGAAATGAAATGGCTAAGAAATATGTTGGTGCATTAGACCAGGGTACAACCAGTACCCGATTTATGATTTTTGACCATAGCGGAAAAGTCATCGGTGTTGACCAAAAAGAACATGAACAGATTTTTCCAAAGCCAGGCTGGGTAGAACACGACCCAATGGAAATTTGGGAACGCTCACAGGAAGTAATTAAAGGCGCGTTGAAGAAAACAGGCGTAAATGCAGACGAGATCGCTGCAATTGGTGTAACCAACCAGCGTGAGACGACTGTGGTTTGGGAGAAAGCGACCGGTAAACCTGTCTACAATGCCATCGTCTGGCAGGATACCCGCACAGACAAGATCTGTAATGAGCTGGCAAAGGACGGTGGGCAGGACCGCTTCCGTGGAAAAGTCGGGCTGCCGCTGGCTACCTATTTTTCTGGCCCAAAGATCAAATGGGTTCTGGATAATGTGTATGGCGCCCGCGCGAAAGCTGAAAAGGGAGAGGTTCTCTTTGGAAATATTGACACCTGGGTAATTTGGAATCTGACGGGCGGGCCTAATGGTGGTGTTCACGTTACTGATGTGACAAACGCATCCCGTACCATGTTAATGAATCTTGAAACATTGAATTGGGACGCTGAAATGTTGAAAGCGATGAGCATCCCACATGCGATGCTGCCAGCAATCAAGGCTTCCAGCGAAGTATATGGGAATTGTAAGAACAGCGGCCTGGAAGGGATTCCTGTGGCGGGTGATCTTGGTGACCAACAGGCGGCTCTCTTTGGCCAAACCTGCTACGATCCTGGTGAAGCCAAGAATACCTATGGAACCGGCTGCTTCATGTTGTTAAATACAGGGACAAAACCGATTCAGTCAAAGAATGGTTTGCTGACGACCCTTGGTTACAAGATCGGTGATCAACCGGCGGTTTACGCTTTGGAAGGTTCGATTGCCATTACCGGTGCTTTGGTACAGTGGCTCCGTGATAATTTGAAGATGATTAAAGCATCCAAGGATATTGAACCACTGGCGAAAACTGTTGACGACAGCGGCGGGATGTACATTGTACCGGCATTTTCCGGTTTGTTTGCCCCATATTGGAAGAGCGATGCCCGTGGAGTGTTTGTTGGCATGACCCGCTATATCAACAGCGGCCACATTGCTCGCGCAGCGCTGGAAGCGACAGCCTATCAGACCCGCGAGGTCTTAGATGCCATGAACAAGGATTCTGGCGTTGATCTTACCGCTTTGAAAGTCGATGGTGGTATGGTGTTCAATGAACTGTTAATGCAGTTCCAGGCTGACATCCTTGGTGTTCCAGTGATCCGCCCGAAAGTGGCTGAGACTACTGCACTCGGCGCAGCCTACGCGGCTGGACTTGCAGTTGGTTTCTGGGCTAAAGTTGATGATCTGAGAGCCAACTGGGGTAAGGATAAAGAATGGAAGCCCATCATGGGTGGAGATAAGCGCGAGAAACTCTATAAGGGTTGGAAGAAAGCGGTAACGCGCACTTTTGACTGGGTAGAGTAATCACAGAAAGAAGATTACCGGGGGCGGCAATTACTTTGCCGCCCCTTAATTATTTCAGTGATAAAATCAGAGTGTTGATTCAGTCAGGAGACAAATTTTGGGTAAAGTTAAAAATAATAAACATGAAAAAGAAAACCAAAGTAAGCCCTGGATTCCATGGAAAACGGGGCTTATGGCTATTACCATTGTCAGCATCTCTCTGGCACTTTGGGTCGGTTGGCAGGTGATCGCTACTGAGGATAATATCGGAAAAGGGATCTTATGGGGTTTGATCTTCGGCGGAAGTACCTGGGTAGTATTTTTTGGCATGAATTATTTTCACAGTCTATTTGGAAAAAAACCAGAGAAATAAGGATCTGTTTTATTGAATATTTAATGTGAGTGATTATTGTGTTGTTGCTTTTCATTAATGAGAGAATTCCAGATTAATCCTAAAATTGATTTAAAGGATAATGTGGGTTAGGATTAAGAGATGGTAAATTTATTGCTTGTTTCACATAGTAAAAACTTGGCTGAAAGTGCTGCGGATCTGGCTAAACAGATGATTATTTCTGGGGAGATGAAAATTGCTATTGCAGCAGGAATTGGGGAGGATCATCAGAAAATCGGGACTAATGCAGTAGAAATTGCTGAAGCAATTCAGGATATTTATACAGATAACGGGGTGCTGGTTCTCATGGATCTGGGTAGTGCGGTTCTCAGTGCCCAGATGGCGCTTGACCTGATCCCATCGGATATGTGCCAAAAAGTACGAATTTGTCCAGCTCCATTTATTGAAGGCGCTGTTGTGGCAGCAGCGCAGGCTGGCTCAGGCAGCAACCTGGAAATGGTTTACAGGGAAGCAATGGATGCATTAAAACCAAAGCGTGAGCAGCTGAGAGAAAAAATAG
>CAZILY010000054.1:0-8912 GCA_964540175.1 uncultured Pelolinea sp.
CTTTGATACTTGGTGGGTAGATCATTAATAAATTGCTGCTGTTTTTCAGCATCCTCATTTTTCCTTAGGTATTCACCAATAAATTTTATTGTTCTAATATCCTTATTCGGTTCATTAATTACACGTGAAATTAAAGTACTTGATGACAGGTTTTCGCTATTTCTTTTGCAAAATAACGCTTTTAACGTTTTAGCCATTTTGTTATTTGGAAATTTTGATAATATCCCATCGATTTCGTTTTGAAAATCTGCCTTCTTTTCAGCTCTCAGAGCTGAAACTGCAAATTCTAATTTGTCATTAATGTTAAGTTTGTTTATTGTTTTTTGAACAATGAAGGCATTCTGCCACAAACCTAAATACTGCAAACTTTTACAAAATTGAATTTTCTCTTCCCTAAGCATATTGCTTTTTGCAAATAATATTGAGTAATATTTAACTGCTCGTTGATGATCACCAAATATTCTGGAATAATGAGCTAAAAATTTAATAATTTGGCTGTTTCCTGATCGCGAATTCAGGATTTCTTCTAATAGAAGAACAGCATCTTTTTCCAACCGCAATTTAATAAATATTTTTGCAATATCTATAGGATCTATCAAATAGCCGACTTCAGGAGAATTAATTACATTTTCTATTCCTTGTTTATTTAAGCCGCTGACAAATCGCTTACAAATTTCTCTGGCTGCATCCTTATTCGAATTCATTAGGTTAAATGCGTTAAAGATATCTTTTATATTGGGGGCATCAAGATAATGTGTCTTATCACCTTTTTTTTCAATAGATATGTAATTATCTAACGAAAAGAGATCCTTATTATCTATTTCCATTTCCTGTGCATATAATTTCACAGGGTTAATATTCGATGATTGGATAAACAATTTTTCAGCCAAATCTTTATAGAATTGGCATTTCTCTTCATCCTCCACAAATGAAGATAAAACGCGTAATTCACTTAGATATTTTAGCTCCTCGAGTTTATCAGCGTGCAATAAAGTTGAATTATCACATCCTGTTTTCTTTTTCAGAACATATGGATGGTCCAAATACTTATTCACCAATATTTTTGCTTTTTTATGCTCACCAAAATTGTTAAGTTTAAAAATTAACTCCCTTAATATGTTCGGATGTTCAATAAATATATTAATATTCCTTACAAGGATGTCATCAATATGGTCCTGATCTGTTGAACAATGAATTAGAAACGAGAGAAGATTTATTTTGCTTGAATTATTTTGCACCAAAGCATTCTCAAGCTCTTTTCTTTCTAGTCTGTCATGCGCGACAATCTCAAAAACTACTCCCCATTTCCTGAAAATTTCATCTTCTTCGATTTCACTAAGCCGCAATTCTTCAAAAATCACACCCCATGTTTTAAGAGCCTGTTTTTGGTCTTTAATTTGCATTGCTGATTGATAAATCTCAATAAGTTGATCTTCTGTATCTAACGAATTCCAATAATCTTCGTGATTTATTGAAAGATAATTTGATTCTTTGAATCCTACAGTATTTAAACAAATGTTCTCAAGAGTCCATTTATTAACATCGCCGCCAAATATATCTGCTAAACGTAAAAATTTGCTTTTTTTCGAAAACAATTCCCATATTAATGGGTGGCATACCAACCGTGAAATAACGTTATTAGCGTTTTCTTCCCCCATCAATCTTTTAAATGCAAATACTGGATTGAATGCCTGATTCATTTCTGTGTTTTATATAATTCTGGATACCAAATAATACGCGACAATAAAAAGTACAAACGATACGATGACCAGGAACATTCCAACCCCTGCCCTAGTTTTTGACATCTGCGTCAATGACTCTAGCAATGATGACGCATTTCCCATCAGATCTGAGACATCATCAGTTAATCCTTTACTCATCAATTTTGCAGATTGGCTTGATATCTTGGAAAAGTCTCCCGTAGTGATTTTGAAAGCAAGGATAAAAAGTCCAACAATAAATGAAATCACACCAAGGAATAAAACAATTCCCGCAAGCGTTAATACAAAATCATTAGCCGTTAATTCAAACATATTTCCTCCGTAATAGTTTTTACATGAAAATATGTTGCAATTAATGTGCCACCAGATTCAGCTTACTTTTTCCAATTAGTTATATCCATCGGAAGATTGTTCTTTTTAATTTTTTCACCATCGCAAAACAGCATTGCCCTTTCAATTGCGTTGCTTAATTCTCTTATATTTCCAGGCCATCCATATTTTATTAATACTTTTATTGCTTCTTGTTCTACATCAATTACATTCATCCCCATTTTGAGATTGAACTTTCTTATAAAAAATCCTACTAGTTCAGGTATATCGTTTTTCCGATCAACAAGAGCTGGAAGATGCAGGTCTACAACCTTCAATCGATAATAAAGGTCTTCTCTAAATTCTCCGTCCTTGATCATTTTCTTAATATCTCGATTTGAGGCTGCAATAATCTGTACGTCCACCTTGATTTGAGTTAATCCACCTACCCGCCGAAAATTGCGTCCTTCTATAGCTCGAAGTAATTTTGCCTGAATGTCAGTTGGCATTGAAGATATCTCATCCAAAAACAGAGTTCCCCCATCTGCGATTTCCATAAGTCCATGTTTCCGCTTTTCAGCTCCGGTAAAGGCTCCTGCTTCATATCCAAATAATTCAGATTCAATAACTGTTGGCTGTATTGCAGCACAATTAATTGCCATGAACGGTTTTTGTTTCCTTGGGCCTGATTGATGAATAAAAAGCGCCAATATCTCCTTACCACTTCCCGTTTCTCCCGTTATTAAAACAGATACAGATGCACTTGCAGCACGTTGAGCTTGATCTACAATTAATTTCATTTCTTCTGTAGAACCAACTATGAAACCATCAGTTTGATATTGAGATTTCCGGAGGTGATTTAGTTCACGGCGCATTTGGATCATTTCAGCAGCTCGGCTTATGGATGCGTTAAGGTTTTCTAGGTCCACAATAGGCTTTGTTATGAAATCATGAGCCCCATTTTTCATAGCTTCCACTGCCATTTCAATATCCCCATATCCGGTAATTAGAATTACTGGCAATCTAACAGGTTGCGAGTTGATTTCTATTAGCAAATCGGTACCTAAACCATCCGGCAAATTAACATCAAGAATAACAATATCCGCATTTCCTTGCTTTAGGATATTTTTACCTTCTTTAATTGATCCTGCCTCGAGAACTTCGTAACCACTTGCTTCTAGATACCCAGAAATATTCTTGCGGGCATTTTCCGCATCATCAATAATTAATACTGTATAACTCACCTATTTGTTCTCCTTAGCTGCAAATTTAAGTGCAATAGTAAATATGGTACCGCTCGTATAAGATTCAACCTCTATCATTCCGCCATGAGCATCAATGATCCTTTTTGTAATTGCTAATCCCAACCCAGTTCCCTTTTCCCTACCAGAAACAAATGGCTCAAACATCTTGTTTTTTATTTCATCAGGTATTCCACGGCCAGTATCTGCTATTTTTATTTCGAGGAAATCTGGTGAATCCTTCTTTTTATCAATTTGAATTGAGAGTTCTCCTCCCTTGTCCGCCATAGCATCAACAGCATTGTTAATTATATTCGTAAATACTTGATCGATAGATCGGATAGCTCCAAAAACTATGCTATCCTGTAGTTTACATATAAAATGCGATACTATTTTGTTTTTTTGATATTTATTTTGAAATCTTCTATTAATTCTTTCTAATAAGTCACAACAATCAAAAGGTTTAAAGTTCGATATGTCTTGGCGAGAAAATGAAAGGATTGATTCCATCAGATCATTCATTTTGATGCAATCTGATTGCATACGGTCAATAACCTGCAGATTTACATCTTCACTCCCCATCCTTTTTCGTACTAATTGAAGTCCTGTAGAGATATTATTAATTGGGTTGCGTACTTCATGAGCAAAATCGGCAATCACTTCACCAAGTGCCGCCTGATTTTCAGTTTTTGCAATTGTTTCCTCGGCCTTAATCACAGTAGATTGGTCTGCAAGAATGATCAAATTAGATTTTCCTTTTTCCAATTCAGATTCAATTACTTTCATTTCCATCGGAATACTTTTACCATCACGATCACATATAAATAAAGGATAAATAATTTCAACGGCATTCTTCTTTGCCTTTACCAGCAAACGCTTAACGTCATCAGCTTGAATAATATCAAACAGATTTTGACCAATAAGCTCATATGCAGAATACTTCATAATCTTTAAAAATTTCTCATTAACATTCATTATCTTATGCTGGTCATTGATTAATACTAAACAATCATTGGATTGTTGAAAGAAAATTGAATAGATGAGATTATTTTCCAATAATCTTTTATTTTCCTGTTGTTTTTTATCAATCACGCTCAAAAATTTTACAAACTTATTTATCCAAGTAATGAACAACTTCAATTCTTCTTGATACTGGGTAAAAATCAATTCATTTTCTGAAACAATTATCAATAGACCTATCGTTTCATCACCTATCGGTATAGTTATTACAGACGCATACCCTTCTCTTCGACCTATTCGTTGAATTTCAGTTAAAACACGTTTTCCCGGTTTCCAATAATCAATATTTTTAATTCTTTCTAACTCGATCACTGGCAGCTCATTTGGAAAATTTAATTTATTTTTTTTGAAACTATCCAATAGAGAATGCGAACTATTTAGAAGGTAAAGATGTGTTCCCACACATGAGAAAATTTCACAGAGTTCGTAAAGAATAGCTTGAAATAATTGGTTTTTTTCGCCAGAAAATAATATCCTATTAATTTTCTCTAAACCATGAATCATCTTTATATTGATGTTTGTTTGTTCCCCGCCTCCTCTACTATCACGTTCGGTAATTTTAATTATGGCAAGATTTTTCTTTTTACTAATATGGTGAAGTTCTAAAACAACAGCCAACTCCGGTTTTCTTTTAACCTTTATCAAATCTTCATACATTTTTCCCTCGACAACCTTGCCAAGAGGAAACTGCTTGAATAGTGATGAGATTTCTCCACCAACCAATTCTTGTCCTCCATAATTGGTCATTTCAGTAAACAGGTAATTTATTGCTAAAACGACCTTATTCTTTGAATCAACAATTACGCAAGGATAAGGTATTTGATCTATTATTAATGAAAACTCGTCCGAATTTATTGCATAATGATCGGGTGGATTATTAATATTGAATAGATTCTTTGTGATCATGTCTTTTTTTCTTTTTTCCGCATATGGGCAGCCAATATCCCTTCCATTGATCGGTACTTTGCAACCGTTCGCCTGGCTACTTTGTATCCACGCTCTTCCAGTTTATCTGCAATTTTATTGTCGCTAAGTGGTTTCTTTGAATTTTCTTGTTCTACTATCTCCTTTAATTCTGCCCGAATTCCCAAACTTCTGTCAAAGAATTTCGACAATGGAATAATTTTTCCGCCGGGCATTTGAACAGACTTGCTAGACACTGCCCTCGAAATGGTGGACTCATGTACATCCAATTCTTTCGCTAGTGAAGCCCTTGTCATAGGGTGTATATATTTCTCACCCCTATTTATGAATTCCTTTTGGTAATTTGTTATTTTTTCTAATAATCGCTGCATAGTATTATTTCTCTGCTGTAAGCATTTTACAAAAAGACTTGCCTTGTCAAAATCAGATTTCAGATCGCCTTTTTTCTCGGGATTCGCTTGTTGAATTGCTTTTTTATATAACGAATTAATTTCTAACGTTCCTGTATAAGGAAGAATTACCTCAACGATCAAAGGTAATTTTGGATCATTATTCAATAGCTGAATTATTACGTCTGGCTTAATATACACAGCAGGAACATCTGCAGTAGGGTTTCTAACCGATCCCCAGTATGTCCGCGCAGGATATGGATTCAAATTTTTACTGATAAAGTCTACGGCATTTCTAACGGAATTTTCAGTTATATCAAGTTTTTTCGAGAGGGTTTCATATTTCTTTTTTGATAATAAGTCTAATCCTTCGGTCACAATATTTTTTATATATTTTGGAATGTCTTGAGTCTCCCCTAATATTTCTAATTGGGCCACAAGGGCTTCTTCTGGTGTAGAAGATCCTACTCCTATCGGGTTTGCTCTTTTTATGATATTTCGAATCTTTTGAATTCTCGCAATGGAAACATGAAAATATTGTGCAGTATTGATGTCTTCTTCATGAATAAGTCCATCCTCGTCCAATAGATTCAACAAAAATGCCGCAATTTTTCTGTCTTCTTTCTCAAGATCAAACACTAATTGCCGTAACACATACTCCGCTAAGTTTTCATAGTTCGAGTTAATCTCATCACTCGATAAAAATTCTTCTCCCCTCTGATCACCAGGTTTATAAAAATCTCTACTTGGAGATAAGAATACGATAGATTCATCTGCATTTTTTGATTTAGGATTGCTGCAGATTGGACAAATTTGTCCTGGCAATAATACGCGTTTACATTGGGGGCACCGTCGCTCTGAACTCATCTCCAATGCAGGATTTTCATTCAGGACTCTCTCGATTTCTTGGCTCAACTCTTCATTGTTCATGGTTAAAAGGGTCATTGTTTGCGCAAGATGTGCAGTAGTTTGGTGTTGGAGCTTTTGGAATTGACGTTGATACATAATTTTTCCTATTATTATTTAGTATAGCGTCATTGTCAGTCTTCGGCAAGAATCATGCCATAGTTTTTTCTGTAATGTTAGAATTGTTTTATATGAAAAAACTTATAATCATCGGTGGTGGTTTATCCGGTTGCGAAGCTGCTTGGCAAGCAGCTGAAAGAGGTGTTCTTGTTTCATTGTATGAAATGCGTCCATATCATACAACAGGTGCTCATCAAACAGACAATCTCGGTGAGATAGTTTGTTCTAATTCCCTTGGCTCACAATTACCAGATCGCGCCTCTGGTTTATTAATTAATGAATTAGAAATGCTCAACTCATTATTAATAAAAATCGCTAAATCTTGCGCAGTTCCAGCTGGGCATGCTTTGGCAATTGACAGACATTTATTCTCAAAAAGAATTACTAAAGAAATCACTTCACATAAAAACATACAGGTTATTAGAAAAGAGATTCGATCAATCCCAAGCAGCCCAACAATCATCGCTAGCGGCCCCCTTACTTCCGACTCTCTAGCAAAATCAATAAAACAAATCACAAATCATGAAAATTTGTTCTTTTTTGATGCGATCGCTCCAATCATCGAATTTGAATCTATAAACATGAATATTGCTTTTTGGGGGTCACGATATGGGAAGGGATTTAACAAACGCGGTGATTACATAAACTGCCCATTTGATAAAAGCACCTATGAACTATTCATAACAGAGTTGGTCAATGCGAAAAGAATTGAACTTCGCAAATTTGAAAAAGAAATTCCTGGCGGGGTTAGAGTCGGAAAAGGGAAGTTTTTTGAAGGTTGTCTTCCAATTGAAATCATGGCCCAGAGAGGGTTCAATACACTAGCATTCGGCCCGTTGCGACCAGTCGGATTAACCAATCCACATAATGAAAATCGGTCATTCGCAATCGTTCAACTACGGCAGGATGATTTAGAAGGTAATTTCTTTAATATGGTTGGGTTCCAGACAAATCTTAAATATGTTGAGCAGGAACGCGTTTTTCGTCTAATCCCGGGACTTGAGAATGCGGTATTTGAACGGCATGGGCAAATGCATCGAAACACTTTTATAAATTCTCCTGAATCCTTAAATACATATTTACAATTAGATACCAACCCGAATTTATTTTTCTGCGGCCAGATTACAGGTGTAGAAGGGTATCTTGCAAACATTGCATCCGGTTTATTTGCTGGAATAAACTCAGCAAGAATGCTTGCAAATCAAGAGATGGTGTCATTTCCTCCAACAACTATGCTTGGGGCATTAAATAAACATGTGGTTAATAAAACCGAAAAGGTTTTTCAACCTATGAAAGCGAATTTCGGTTTATTACCAGCGCTTGTTGATAAGATAAAACCCAAAAGAGAAAGATATCAAGCGTATTCTGACAGGGCTATTAAAGATTTGAAATTCTTTTTAGAAACCAATGGCTTATAAAATTTTTACTCCTCTCTTCATTATTTTTTTCTTTTTCACAACCTTATTGTTTGGTTGTGTTCAATCAAAACCGATTTCATTTGATGGCAACAATGCAATGTATTACATTGAAAGACAAATAGAGCTTGGTCCTCGTATTCCAGGCAGTGCAAGCTCTGTTGCAATGAGAGGTTTTATAAAAAAAGAAATGGAACTCTCTGGATGGATTGTTGAAAATCAAAATTTCACTTTTGACCAAGAAAACTTAACCAACGTAATAGCAAAATCATCCAATAGTCCTCCGAAGATTATTTTTGGTACCCATTATGATACGCGTGCTTTTAGCGATAACGAATTATCACAGTCATTAAAACAAACCCCTGTACCCGGTGCAAATGATGGCGCTTCTGGAACTGCGGTTCTTCTCGAATTAGGTAGAACATTATCAAGAGAAGAGCTTGATATATGGTTCGTGTTTTTTGATGCTGAAGACCAAGGTAATATAAAAAACTGGGAATGGAGTATAGGCGCCCAATATTTTGTGAATCAACTAAATTTCCCGCCTGAATATGTAATCATCATCGATATGATCGGAGACGCAAATTTAGAAATTTACAAAGAAATAAATTCTACTGCCTCACTTGTAGAATCCATTTGGTATGAAGCTGAAAAACTCGGATATCAATCCTATTTTATTCAAGACTACAAATATTCCATTATTGATGACCATCTTCCTTTTATTAACAAAGGAATTCCAACTTGCTTGATCATTGACCTTGATTACCCCTATTGGCACACGACAAAAGACAAGCTGGACAAAGTATCTGGCAAAAGTTTAAAAATTATTGGAGATGTCCTCATCTCCTGGTTATCCACTCATACAAA
>CAZILY010000055.1:0-8847 GCA_964540175.1 uncultured Pelolinea sp.
CGATCAGCAACATCCAATTGTCCGCCTCCGGTGTAGACCATAACACATCTAATCCATATCCCAATAAAATGAGCAAAATGAAAAATGATCCCGTCGCAGACATGAGCGATCGCACAAGGCGGACTGAGGTGATTATTGATCTTGTTGCTTTAAGTTCACTAAGATAAATACCATGCGGAGAAAATGCCAATGGAAGTATCACCCACACTGCGATCATTCCCATTAATATGAGCGGGAATGTACCTAATGATGGGATAACAAGCATTATTGATGAAAGCAAACATGAAACCGGTAAGGCCAAAAGCATGACTGCAGTGCCCAGAATCAGCGTAAGAAAAAAACTTTGTCCGGTTTGTTTCAGAATCCGATCTAGATTCAATGGCTGATCTTTTTCCCCGACAGCACTTGCAACCAGAGTAAAATACACGCTCCCAATAAATAACCCTATCACAAGGAAAACCAGTAACCAGACCAGAATCGTACTTCCCGAATCCAATTCAATCGCCAAAGGAGCACCAAAGGGTGTCGCGCTGTCCACATAGCCAATTATCAAGCTTGGAATCCCTACCGGAAATGTTCGCAGACTGAAGAGTAAATTGAATTGATCAAGAATATATGACCAAATTTCACGAGTGCTTTCCACAAAACCTGCTGCCTGTTCACCATACGCAGCTGATGATATTTGAGCTGCCTCCACTATCAGGGGAAAGAAATATTTTTTTATTTTAACAAGTGGTCCCAACCATAAAAACAAATCCAGGAAAATTGGGAACAGAATGATATATATATGGTTAGCTACAACATTAAACCCCTCTACAATAGATGGGATTATGCGCGGTGGGACATATTTCACGTCATTTTTTACTGTGTGCATACAATCCTTAATTTTACCATAAGCACCTAATTTAACACGCTAAGTACCCTCATTCAAATCGAGTACAATCAAACTGTGGAGAATACACACAATTTTCCAAAGACAGACCGCATCAGCGTCATTACGGCAAGTATATTAGTAAGCTATGCACTGCTCCCATTTGTCCAAATATCTTCAAAGCAGCTGGCTTTCACTGTTTTTGGCATCCTGATTTCCTTAAATTTCAATATTTTTAACTTAATCTCATTAATCACAGCCGCGTTAGCCGCGGCCGGAACCGACTGGATGCTGCGTGAACATCCAAACATAGGGGATTATTCCACTGTCCCTCATTTGATTTTGCCCGCGTTGACTGCAGGTGCGATCGGAGTCCCTTTGGGATTTCTGACGGTTAGTCCAACATGGTGGATCATTTTAGGATTGGGAAGCGTTTTGGTACTGTTAGTCTTAGTCGGTGAATATATTTCACTCGACAAGCAAAATCAATATTTTCCGGTCGCCTTAATGGTCCTTTCAGCCGTCAGTTTTGGCTTGTTTCTGATCATTGCTATCGCAGTTCGCGCGGCCAATTTACGCCTATACCTCACCGCCGCAATCCTCCCCATTGTGTACGCTTTCTTCAGTCTGCGCGTCCTCCAATTAAGATTTGGGGGGATCTGGTCTGTTAAATGGACTGCTGTGATCGCTTTAACCATTGCACAATTCACTATTGGTTTATATTACTGGCCATTGTCCCCGGTCCGTTTTGGTCTTTTGTTATTAGGGCCTGCTTACGCATTGATTGGAATCGCATCTTCTTTCGAAGAAAGCCCAAATCTTTCTGATATTTATCTGGAACCACTAATCATGCTTGGTATAATCTGGCTGTTGGCTATTTTCATAGGGTAACAATGTAACTATTTAATCACAAAAGGGTTTACATATTTATGGTCATGACGGCTTTTTTATCACTTCCAATAGCATATCTGATCGGGTCCATCCCATCCGGGCTTTTGATTGTTAAAATTGCAACCGGCAAAGATTTGCGAAAAATTGAAAGCGGACGTACGGGCGGTACAAACGCCATGCGTGCGGCAGGCCCTCTGGCTGGGCTCGTAACCGCGTTATTAGATATTTCCAAAGGGGCTGCAGCTGTGTGGGTTGGGCAATCACTTTTTTCAAGCCCTGATTGGATCGTCGCGATAAACGGTTTATTAGCGATACTGGGGCATAATTATTCCGCATTTCTGGTCACGAAAAACAAAGCCGGAAAGCTTCGATTTCGGGGAGGAGCTGGCGGAGCGACCACGCTGGGCGTTGCCATCGGCTTGTGGGTGAACAGTTGGTTGGTAATCCTGCCTATTGCTGTTTTGGTATATATTTTGATTGGATACGCTTCACTTACAACTATCAGCATAGCTCTCTCCACTATGGGAATATTCACTGTAAAGGCAATTAATGGTGTTACTCCCTGGGTATATGCCATTTTAGGCGCTGCAGCTGTTGCTACTGTGGTGATCGCATTAAAACCAAATATCCAACGGCTTAAAGAAGGCACAGAACGGCATGTCAACTTGATAGCGAGAATCTTTAACCCAAAGAAATTTAAATAAGATATTTAAAGAGAAGAGCTTATCCCACGATTTCTGCTAACTCTCGTTGATATAAGACAGCTAAGTTTCGCTCGTGCAGTTCATTCACCAAACCGGCCATCAAAACACGGCTCTTCCCACATTCTTCAACAGTCGCCGCATCAATAATCTTTTTCGGATCTTTCCGCTTTGCGGCAGTGCGGGCAACTTTTTGAATTTTCGCTAAATAATCGATGTTACTTTGAGACATATTTTCTATTTCACCCCTTAATATCACTCTCCCATGCCCCTGAGCTATGTTCTCTAATCCCATTTTACTTATTGATCGAAGGGTATCAGAAAGTTGTTCAATATTGCCCTCTACAATATTCGGCAGAGGAAGAAATGCATCTCCCGCAAACAAAACACGATCTTCTTTCACTAACACGGATATCCCATCCGGGCTGGCGCCAGGCGTCGAGAAGATATCCACATTGCGTTTTCCAACCCTCAATGAGAGGGTACCATCATCGATAGTAATATCTGGGACAACGATCTTATTAATCCGTTTAAAATCTGGTTCCTGCTCTTGGGCATTCTTTAGTGTTTGATAATTCTTTTCCATGATCATTTTTCGGCAGAGCACATGCGAGATGATGGTTGCACCTGGAAAAAAGTAATTTCCAAACGTATGATCAGCGTGATATATCGTGTTAATAATATATCGAACCTGGACACCAAGATTTTCTTCAATGAAAGTACGCATCTCAAGTGTTTCATCTGGCACCACCAGAGAATCCACAAGAATCGCCCAATCGGGACCAATAATCGCGCCAGCAGTTACCTGCGCGTATATCTCACTTTGAAACCAATACACATTATTTGCTATTCGTTCTCTTATCATTCAGTCTCTCATTTATAAAAATTGTTAAAATCACTCGTTATTAATAGCATAGATGGTAACAAAAGTCAAAATTTTGCCAATTATTTTCCAAAATGCTCATATAAACCACCCGCATTATAGCAATTTCTCTATCTTTCTCCGAAATCAGGTAAATCCACAAATTGAAAGCAGTGGTCTTTTATGGTATGATACCGCGAACGTTAATAACCGTTTAGACTCATCCAGAGAGGCAGAGGGACCGGCCCCGAGAAGCCTCGGCAACCACATTTGTGCTGGTGCCAAATCCGGCAGAATCCTAAACAGGATCTGGAAGATGAGGGAATAGAAAATATTACCTCTCTTACCAGAGAGGTTTTTTTAATGAAATTGAAAAGAAAAGCGTATGCAAAATAAATACCAGCAATATCTTTCTCACCTAAACGATCATGTGATTATCTTTGATGGCGCGATGGGAACCAGCCTCCAGAAAATGCACCTTACCGCCAAGCATTTTGGCGGAGAAAAATATACCGGGTGTAATGACTATCTTAATATTACCTATCCACAAGCAGTTGAGTCAGTACACCGCTCATTTCTCGAAGTGGGTGTAGATGTGATCGAAACCAATACTTTCCGCTCCAACCGCATGACATTATCAGAATTTGGGCTGGCGCATAAAACAGAGGAGATCAATATTAAAGGTGCACAGCTCGCCAGGAAAATTGCGGACGCGTTCACTGACGAGGAGCATATCAGGTTTGTGGCAGGTTCGATGGGCCCCAGTGGAAAATTACTTTCACTCCAAATTGACGTGGAAGAAGAACAATCAATCTCTTTCAATATAATTCGCGATATTTACCGACAGCAAGCGCAGAGTCTGATTGCCGGTGGTGTTGACCTATTGCTGATAGAAACCGCTCAAGACATTTTGGAAGTAAAAGCTGTGATCCTCGGCATTCACGACGCATTCGAAAAAAGCGGTGTGGTTTTACCGATCCAGGCCCAGGTAACACTTGACACAAATGGCCATATGCTAATGGGGACTGATATCGAAGCTGTTCTGACTATATTAGAAGGTATGGAGATTGATATCATCGGCCTTAATTGTTCTACTGGTCCTGCTCATATGGAACCATCCATCAAATTCCTGAGCCAGCATTCCCGCCTGCCGATATCCTGCCTTCCTAACGCGGGCATGCCGATCAATGAGGACGGAGAAGCCAGATACCCTTTGTCGGCAGAGGATTTTTCTGATGCCATGGCGTCTTTTGTTGCGAAATATCACATCTCCACCATTGGCGGATGCTGCGGCACTACACCTGAACATTTACGGCTGCTGGTTAATCAAGTTGGCAAAAAACCCCGCATTCAAAGAGACATTAAAGTTCAAGCAGCTCTCTCATCTGCTTTCCATGCAGTCCATCTTAAACAGGAACCTGCTCCCTTCCTGATCGGTGAACGGTTAAACACGCAAGGAAGCCGTGCGTTCAAGCGATTGATGCTAGCAAATGACTTTAATAGCGCGATCCAATTAGGGAAAAATCAATTAGCGGGCGGCGCGCATGCTCTCGATATATGTACCGCCCTGACTGAGGATGTCAATGAAGCATGGCGCACCGGAGAGCTTGTTAGATTATTAGCCAGCCAGATCGACCTGCCCTTAGTGATTGACAGCACTGATCCAGACGTCATGTTAACAGCTCTTCAACTCGCACCCGGCCGATGTTTATTAAATTCCATTAACCTGGAAAATGGCGAGGAAAAAGCAAAGCAGATACTTTCACTCGCGAAGCGTTTCAATGCAGCGGTGATCGCATTAACCATCGATGAAAATGGGATGGCTGCCACATCCAGAAAAAAATTAGAGATTGCTCAAAGGATATATCACCTTGCTGTTGATGAATGCGGTTTGACGCCTCAATCTATTGTTTTTGATCCTTTAACTTTCACACTGGCGAGCGGGAGCCAGGAGACAGCTGATGCAGGGTACCAAACGCTGGAAGGAATTAAATTGATCACACAGGATCTACCCGATACTTTTTCGGTATTGGGCATCAGTAATATTTCCTTTGGTCTAAGCGCAGAAGCACGGAAAGCACTCAATAGTGTGTTCCTTACCCACGCGGTGAAAGCGGGTCTGGACATGGCGATTCTAAATCCAACCCAGATCACTCCATATACATCAATCTCGAGTAAAACCAGAAAGCTCGCGGAAGATCTCATCTTTAACCATGACCCAAGTGCCCTGGAAAAATACATCGAACATTTTCAGTCTGAAATAAGCGGTACAAAGAAAAAAGAAGCATATCAGATTGAAAATCTTCCCATTAAACAAAAGATCAGCCGCCACATCCTTTTCCGGGACCGCGGCCATTTGAAAGAAGATATTGACACTTACATTAAAGTAGATGAGGGCGCAGACCATCAGGAAAAAGCTTTGGAGTTGTTGAATACTATTCTGCTTCCTGCCATGCAGGAGATTGGAGATCAATTCGCCAGCGGCGAGTTAATTCTGCCCTTTGTCCTGCAGTCTGCAGAGATCATGCGGACCGCAACCGATCACCTTGAAACCTATCTGGAAAAGACATCTGGAAGCACAAAAGGCCGCTTTGTCCTGGCTACCGTTTATGGAGATGTCCACGACATCGGAAAAAATCTTATTAAAACGATCGTGTCAAATAACGGATATTCAGTTGTGGACCTCGGTAAACAAGTCCCAGCTGAAATGATCATTGAAAAAGCGATTGAAATAAACGCCGATGCAATCGGGTTAAGCGCACTTTTAGTTAGCACCAGCCAGCAAATGCCGTTGATCGTTAATATGCTCCAAAATCGCGGATCGCACATACCGGTTCTGATTGGAGGCGCCGCGATAAACCAGGCATTCGCTGACCGGATTAGTATTACAGACCACGGGGAGGCGTATGCAGCAGGCGTCCACTACTGCAAAGACGCTTTTGACGCCTTGAAAGTGCTATCGTCGGTTGAACTCGGGAGGAAAAAAGACCAAACTTCCACTTTTAAAACAAAAGTCAAGAAAGAGAAGTCTATCGCTGCCAAAGCATCAAAAACAGGAAAGAAAAAGTTAAAACCAGCGGTCATACCCACCCCTCCATTTTGGGGTGCGAAGGTAATCTCTCTCCCACTCAATAAGTTATTTGAAAGAATTAACCGCAGCGCACTATACCGAATCTCATGGGGTACCAGCAATGCAAGCGGAGAAAAATGGCTGCAATACCAACGAGATTTTGACGCGCGGTTGGAAATGATGCAAAAGGTAATGGGTGAAAATCCATGGCTGAATCCACAAGCATCGTATGGATATTGGCAGTGCACCTCACAAGGGGATGGGATACAAGTTTTCCCAAATAATGATGGGCAAGCAGACGAACCGATCCACTTTATTTTCCCGCGCCAATTCTCCAGCCCGTTCTTATGCTTAAGTGATTATTTTGCACCTTCCACTCAAAACACAAAAGATGTGGTTGCCTTCCAACTGGTAACCATGGGAAAAAAAGCTGTTAGCCACATTCATGGACTGCAAGGTAGCGGCAGCATTGTAGAAGCGTATTTTGCCCACGGTTTAGCAGTTCAATTAACTGAAGCAGCCGCCCTATTTACGCATGACCGGATACGCAGCGAATTAGGGATCGGCAATAAACAGGGAAAACGATATTCGTGGGGATTTCCTCCTATTCCAGACCTTTCTCAACACAAAGAGCTTGTATGGCTGCTGCAAGCGCAAGATACCCTGCATATCGAGCTGACGTCTGCATTCCAATTTGTTCCAGAGTATTCTACTGGCGCAATGATCGTCCATCACCCGGGTGCGGCATATTTCAAAATCAAACCAAAAGGTTAAGCATGAAAAACAACGATTTTCTTAAATTAATTTCCTCAGAAAAACCTCTCCTTGCGGACGGCGCAATGGGCACATTATTACATGAACGCGGCATCAGTTTTGATGCATGCTTTGACGCCCTGAACCTATCCGACCCGAGTGTGGTAGGAGGTGTTCACCGTGAGTATATCGACGCTGGCGCACAGATCATTCTTACCAACACATTTGGCGCAAACGCGTATAAGTTGGGAAAACACGGGCTCGTTGACAAGCTGCGCGCGATCAATACTGCTGGTGTTGAATTAGCACGGCGCGTCGTGTTGGCCAGTTTTAAAGATGTGCTTATCGCCGGGGATATTGGTCCGCTGGGTGTTAGATTGGCCCCTTTCGGGCGGGTTCTGCCTGAGGAAGCACAGCAAATTTTTTCAGAACAGGTCAAAGCGCTTTTAGAGGCAAATGTTGATCTGCTTGTTTTCGAAACAATGACCGACCTGTATGAAATCAGGGAAGCCATCCAGGCAGCAAAAACATTATCTCCCCAGATACCCGTCGTAGCGTCAATGACCTTTACTCGAGACGATCGCACACTGCTGGGTGATAATCCCCGTAAAGTTGCCAAAGCGTTAATATCGTATGGCGCGGATGTCATCGGGATCAACTGTTCTGGCGGTCCCAACCAACTGCTGCGCATCCTTCGTGAAATGAGAAGTGTCCTGCCTGATGAAAAATATTGGGTCAAGCCCAACGCTGGCTGGCCCGAGCAGATGGGCGGGCGCATCTTCTATCCCGCTTCCGCGGATTACTTTTGTGATTACACCAAATCATTTTGGAAAGCGGGCGTAGATGTGATCGGAGGCTGCTGCGGGACCACACCTGACCATATCGCATCTATGCGAAAGTTTTTGGACAGCGAACAAATCATAGAAGCAAACGGCATCAAATTCCCATCCGCGGAAATCCCTGTTGAAGAGAAATCCCGCATTAAACCAACCAGATTGGCCAGAAAATTAGATAAGGGAAAATTTGTCTTCGCTGTAGAAATGAACCCGCCGCGAGGGCTTTCCACGCACAAGCTGCTGGCAGGCGCTTCCCTTTTGGCAGATGCTGGCGCAGATGTGATCGATGTAGCTGACAGCCCCATGGCACGGATGCGGATGAGCCCCTGGGCAGTATGCAGTCTGATCCAGCGCAAAGTTAAGATCGAAACCGTTCTGCACTTCCCGACCAGAGGGCGGAACCTCCTACGGGTCCAGGGTGACTTGCTCGCCGCGCATGCGCTGAAGATCCGCAATATTTTCGTGGTGATGGGTGATCCGACTTCGATCGGTGATTATCCAGAGGCAATGGATAACTTCGATCTGGCGCCTTCCGGCCTGGTGAAATTGATCAAGCAGGGATTTAACCACGGCATAGATCACGCAGGCACAGAGATTGGGCAACCAACCAGTTTCTTTGTTGGATGCGCCCTAAACCTGACAGCGTCAGATCCACAGCGTAATCTACGCGTACTGAGGCGGAAGATCAAGGGCGGAGCAGATTTTGTGCTTACCCAGCCAATATATTCCACAGACCCACTGGATAATTTCAAAGCATTATACGAAGAGAAATACGGTACATTCCCGATCCCAATCCTTGCGGGCGTCCTTCCGTTGGTTTCAGACCGCCACGCCGCCTTCCTGCAGCAGGAAGTGCCCGGCAT
>CAZILY010000056.1:0-8789 GCA_964540175.1 uncultured Pelolinea sp.
GATGCGGCTTACCCGCAGCAGGACAAAAAGACCCCGTGGAGCTTTACTGCAGCTTAGCATTGAGTTTGGGCTTGATTTGTGTAGAATAGGTGGGAGACTTTGAAACTGGCGCGCCAGCGTCGGTGGAGTCATTAGTGAAATACCACCCTGATCAAGTTTAGACCCTAACCCTGTACCGTTAACCGGACAGGGGACCGTGCTTGGTGGGCAGTTTGACTGGGGCGGTCGCCTCCCAAAAGGTAACGGAGGCGCCCAAAGGTTCCCTCAGGTTGAATGGAAACCAACCGTAGAGTGTAAAGGCACAAGGGAGCTTGACTGCAAGACCAACGCGTCGAGCAGAGACGAAAGTCGGGCTTAGTGATCCCACGGTACTGAGTGGAAAGGCCGTGGCTTAACGGATAAAAGCTACCCCGGGGATAACAGGCTGGTGAAGTCCAAGAGTTCACATCGACGACTTCGCTCGGCACCTCGATGTCGGCTCATCACATCCTGGGGCTGGACAAGGTCCCAAGGGTCGGGCTGTTCGCCCGTTAAAGTGGTACGCGAGCTGGGTTCAGACCGTCGTGAGACAGGTCGGTCTCTATCCGCTGTGGGCGTAAGGGATTTGAGAGGAGCTGCCCCTAGTACGAGAGGACCGGGGTGGACAGACCTCTGGTGTGCCAGTTGTCGTGCCAACGGCATCGCTGGGTAGCCAACGTCTGGCAGAGATAACCGCTGAAAGCATCTAAGTGGGAAACTTGCCTCAAGATGAGATCCCTGATTCTGTAAAGAAGTAAGATCGCAGGAAGACCACCTGCTTGATAGGCGGCGTGTGTAAGCGCAGCAATGCGTTCAGCTAAGCCGTACTAATGATCGAGCGCTTCTCTGACGTGGTGCGGAGAACTCGGCAATCTTTAACATCATATTTACATACTATTCACGAAACTAAAAGTCTTTTGGTGATTGGAGCGATGGTGGTACACCCGGTAACATACCGAACCCGGCAGTTAAGGCCGTCAGCGCCGATGGTACTTGGGGGGAGACCCCTCGGGAGAGTAGGTCATTGCCAAAAGACTTTTTTTATTTAATATAAATTTATAAATCGTTTATTAATCTGTATGATACACTTTTTTCCTAAATGTTCCCGTTAGGGTTATGCAAGAAATCACCAAATAATCCCAGAAAACAACAGGATCTACCATCATGAAGAAAGTAAAATTACATACATTGTTCACTATGAATGTGTATTGGTTTGGTTTATCCTTCATGTGGAACAGCATTCACCCAATAATTCTCCCATCTGTCCTTTTACATATTGTCCCGCCACACCTGAAAAATTCATATCTTGGAGTTCTCACTTTTTGTGGTTTGATTTTGGCTATGGTCATTCAACCGATATCTGGAGCAGTGAGTGATGGATGGCTGTCGCGGTGGGGGCGCCGTAGGCCGCTGGCAATTGTTGGCGTGGGTCTCGATCTAATTTTTCTGGTGCTTCTTGCATGGTCGGGCAATTTACTGGTGATATTCCTTGGATATGTAGGCTTGCAGATAACATCAAATATTGCGCATGGACCAATGCAGGGGATCATCCCGGACCTGGTTCCAAAAAAACAATTAGGATTGGCAAGTGGTTTGAAGAATCTTTTCGACATGGCAGGTTTGATTGGTGCTTCTTTAGCCGCAAGCAAATTGCTTTCTCCAGCCGACCGTTATCCAACAAGGATAATGATGGTTGTCATAGGGGTTTTATTCATTTCTGCTGCTGTCACATTCTATTTTGTAGAGGAGGAGCCAACAAGCGACAATATCCGACATAGGGGTAGGATACAGATTAAGCAGGTTTTTAAGATCAAATTTAAAGCGAACCCTTCGTTTTTATGGCTGATAGCTTCGCGGTTTCTCTTCTTAGTGGGAATTTACGGAATTCAAACGTTTGCTCAGTATTATATAAAAGATGTGATGCAGGCAGCCAATCCGGTCAAAGCAACCGGGGATCTGATGACATCTCTTGCCATCGCGCTGGTGATTTGTTCTTTAATTGGTGGCTGGCTGACGGATAAAATTGGTGCGCGTCTTGTAATTTATTTGGCAAGTATGATTTCCGCAATTGGTGCTTTCTTGCTGGTAATTGCAACGGATATTTCTTCCTTGACTATTTTTGCCGGTATTCTTGGCGGTGGGATTGGGCTTTATCTTTCTTCAAATTGGGCGCTGGCAAGCCAATTGGCACCAAAAGAGGAGGCGGGAAAGTTTCTTGGTTTAACGAATTTAGCGACTGCTGGTGCGAGTGCTGTCAGTAAATTGGGAGGAATTCCAATTGATATGATAAATAATGCTTTTCCAGGACGATACCTGGGATATACTGGTCTCTTTGTTGTTGGAGGTATTTTCGCATTATTGAGTATGCTGCTGCTGCATAAAATTAAGGAAAATCATTTAGAGCAGTAGATTAGTAATATTTGACTTTAATTAATATTTCCACTGTTTTTGGAGATTATTGAGTTTGACAGCACTATTTCTACCCTTTATAATAAGGACTGTTAACAATCCGTAAGGATGAAAAAATGTGATGGGAGATGCTATTAGGCAATAACCCTAAACACATACTGGTTTACCTCAGAATCTGAACTCGACTGATGGGTATGAATCAGCCGGGTTTTTTCTTCGGTAGAAACTTTACGAAGAAAGAAATTAAAAAGCGGCCATATAGTGGTGTACGTTTCTATCACAGAAAAATAATTAGAAAAGAAAGGAGTTTTCATGGGAAAAGAAGAGAAGATCCAAGTAGAAGGCACAGTGATTGAAGCACTGCCCGGGACGCAATTTCGCGTTAAATTGGATAATGACCATGAGGTCCTGGCTTATTTAGCTGGCAAGATGCGCCGTTATTACATTCGCATTCTGCTGGGTGATCGTGTCAAATTAGAAATATCGCCCTATGATCTAACGCGCGCGAGAATTACGTATCGCCAGAAAAAACCTCGTTTTCAAAATACTGAAAAGAAATAGAGAGTATCAACGCCTCCAGGCAATATAACTGGAGGTGTTTTATTAGTGCCTCACAGGGACAACCTGTAATGCGTGAACAAATTAATGCACGTCTACCTGTTTGCTGATATTTGATTTATTGGAATGATATAATTCGCTCAAGACGGAGGAAATCTGTCTTGAGTTTTTCATCGGAGGGTTACATGATCGATCCTGTAATCATTAGTTTCAATATTGGAACCGTTACTATCGCATTACGCTGGTACGGTGTACTTGTGATGACGGGCGTACTTGTTGCCACATGGATTACTTCTGTGGAATTCAAACGCCGAAATGAGAACCCCGATCATATATGGGATGCGCTTGTTTGGATGATTCCCGCTGGTATGTTGGGAGCTCGATTATGGTATGTTGCGAATGCTACTCTGGGAGGAAGCAGATATTACATTGAAAATCCGATCCAGATATTAAACACAACCCAGGGTGGGCTGCATTTTTATGGTGGTTTATTGTTTGGGGCAATCGCATTGATCCTATATACACGGAAATACAAAGTGGACTTATGGCTTTTTCTTGATTCAGTAGCGCCAACCGTACTTATTGGACAGGCAGTCGCGCGCCCTGCGAATTTTATTAATCAGGAATTATATGGACCTCCCACAACTCTTCCCTGGGGAATTAAGATTGATGCTGCTAACCGATTGGCACCCTGGAATGATATTATCACTTTCCCGGTGGAAACTACTGGCTTTCATCCAACATTTGCCTATGAGATATTATGGAACTTACTTGCAGCAGAAATATTGTTATTTCTTGCAAGGCAATATGAGGATAAAATCAAACCCGGTGTAATATTTTATGCTTGGCTTGTGCTTTCTGGGATTGGGAGAGTGATTATTGAAATATGGCGACCTGATCAACCGCGCATACCAGGAACAGATTTCAGTTTTACACGATTGGTTGCGGTTCTAATGGCGATTATTGGCACTGTTTTGATGTTGGATAAACTAAGGGTGATTCGGATACCATTTATCCCTGAGGGAGCAGATACCTACACTCTTTCGAAATCAACGGTTAATTCATCTGAAGAGTGAAAAAACCCCAATGCTTATTTATTAGATAGAATTGGAATATCTGTTAGAGTAGTAGAAATTCTTTAATTTGCATCAATTCCGTTTCTCTAACTCAATGTAGTTTCATTAGGGATAATTTGGACATCTTTATGTCCTATGTGCGTATCAAAACCAAAGCGTTCAAAAATATCCGAATATGTATCCAAAATTTGCTGTCGTGTGATTCCCATCTCCTCTAAGGAATAGGTATGATTGTTGCTAAATTTCTGCGTTTCAGTAACGGTTTGCTTTAAGGTTTGGCGGAATGAATTTTGTATGGTGTAACCAAAATGTTTGTAGATATGATAAACAGTTTCTTCTGGTTTTTGAATAAGGTCATCATATTTAATGATCAGGTAATTGGCCGGATCTGTCTTTGAAAGTATTTCTAATGGATAATCGTACCAGTGCTTTGTGAATTCGAGGATCTCAGATATAAATGGATATTTCTCGAGTGGATCACTGAATACACGCCATGTATAACCTAACCAACTAATGGTTGAAGGAATCATTTCCAGTGGATTACGAACGAGATAAATGATCTTTGCGCTGGGAAAATGTTGGAAAATTGAAGTAATTTTTGGACTGAAAGACGGGTTTTTTGAAAGGAAATGTAAGTGTTTCGGTCTGGTAAAGAGAAACCGTTGAACTGTTCTTTGGTAAAAATCCATGATTGATGCTTTTTCCTCGGGTGTTAAACGATTGTCAAAATAAATATAAGGAAGGAAATCTTCTATAAATGGGAACATGACACCCGCAAAAAAAGAAGACCATTTATGCAGCAAAAAATTTTCATCTTCTTCCGGATCAAAGAAACTGATCTTATGAATTTCAACTCTTCCCAATGTGCGTGCATCGAACTTTACAAACATCTTTTTTAGTGGGCTGCCAAAGATTTTGTCAATAGAAAGCAGAACCGAAAAGAATTTAGTCAGTGTCACTGAAGGGGATAAAAAAATATCCCAGGTTCTGGCAGATGCAAATTGATCCTTGTCTTTTGCAATCAAGCGCTGTAAATACGTGGAGCCACTGCGGAAATTACCTAAAATGAACAGGGGCTTTTCTGCAGGTTGGTTTTTATGTCCTGGGAAAAGCAAGTTATCCAGAAGGAAGCTGACCCAAACGATGATGCCCCATACTGGCCAAACAAGATAAAAAAGCAGAAGAAAACCTATCCGTTTACGCGTTAGTTGAGCATGCGTACCCTTGCTTTGGAAAATCGATTTATAGAAGGTAATAAAAAACAATCTAAAGTTATAACTCATGTTTATTTAAGTAATCCTGATCTTTTGGTAATTTGCTCTGATTTAAAGCCAACGAAAAGTTTACCATTTTTTCTCGATCAATGATTTTTGGAAGAATTAGTGACCGAAAAAAACTGCCATTATGATATAGATGGCAGTCTTTATGTAATTGTTGGTGTGATTCTATTAGAATCTATTGTCGAATAGTGTAAGAGCTTTCATGTAATTTGCACGTTCAAAAGCGGCTGATTGTGTTATTGAGCTTTGGCTGAGGATACCGCGGAGACTATTGGCGGATTCATACTCATGTGTATCCATCCAGTTAGAAAATTCCTGCAGCATTGATTTAGCTCGGTCAATACTATTTTTCACTAATTCAGACGCACTCATTACAACTGATGCACCTGCCATCAACGCTTTTACAATATCCTCTCCATTATGCACACCACTTGTTAAGGCGAGGTCTGCATTCACTTTTTTATAAAGAATTGCTGTCCATCTAAGCGGCAGCAACAAGTCGGAAGAGGTGGACAATTCAAGGGTGGGTTCCACTTGCATATCCTCAATGTTTAGGTTGGGTTGGTAAAACCGATTGAATAATACCAAACCATTTGCTCCTGCACCTACTAGCTCAGAGGAAATGTTCGTAAAACTTGAGAAGAACGGGCTCAATTTCACAGCTATTGGAATGCCGATTTCTTTTCGAACATTTTCAACCAGGTGAACATACGCTTTTTCTAATTCATTCCCGGTTATATCCTGGTCTGCAGAAACGTAGTAGAGATTCAATTCCAGCGCGTCCGCACCTGCTTGTTCGATCAATTTTGCGTACTCAATCCACCCACCGCTGGAAATACCATTCAGACTGGCAATGATGGGGATTTGGACACTTTCTTTTGCTTTTGAGATTAAGCCCAGGTAATTTTCCGGTCCTGTGTTGTAGCTAGTGAGGTCCGGGAAATAAGTGAGTGCTTCCGCAAAGGATTCAGTTCCCCGAGAAAGAAAATAATCCAGCGCTAATGTTTCGTGAGTGATCTCCTCTTCAAACAATGAATAGAGAACCACACCCGCAATTCCCGCATCTTCCATCTTTTTTATATTGGATAACTTCTTTGATAAGGTGGATGAGGAGGCAATCAGAGGATTTTTTAATTCAAGCCCAAGATATTTTGTTTTTAGGTCAGCCATTTTTTCCTTTCAGTAATAAATAAAACCCGAAGGTGGATACACCTTCGGGTTTGCGTGTTTTACTCGCTGCTTTTCATCTGACTGTAATCAGCAGCTGCCATCTGGCTGTATCTCATCCATCTGGCGTCTGCATCCCCTTGCGCCAGCTTGATCAGTTCTTCAGCTCGTTTTTCGTTGGATTGCAGCAGCATCCGATAACGAGTTTCGTTATAAGCGAAATCTTTCACAGGAACGCTAGGTTCCTTGAAATCAAGTTTCAACGGGTTCTTGCCTTCTTTGATATTATCTGGGTTGTATCGGTAGATTGGCCAGACTCCGGATTTTACTGCTAATTTTTGCTGGTTGAGGCCGTATTTCATATCATAGCCGTGGGCGATGCAGTGAGTATATGCGATGATCAGTGACGGACCATCATATGCGTCCGCTTCGCGGAAAGCGCGCAGAGTTTGAATATCACTGGCTCCCATAGCCACCTGTGCGGTGTAAATATATCCGTATGTCATGGCGATCATGCCCAGGTCTTTCCGTGGGAGGCCTTTTCCATTAGCGGCAAATTTTGCGACTGCACCGCGGGGGGTTGCTTTGGATGATTGGCCGCCAGTGTTCGAATATACTCCTGTATCCAGAACAAGCACATTGATGTTGTATCCAGAGGCTAACACATGGTCTAGGCCTCCGAAACCGATATCATACGCCCACCCATCACCACCGACAATCCAGACACTTTTACGTACCAGCATATCTGCTACGCTTAATAGTTGCTTTGAGGCAGGATCTTTAATTTCACTTAATTTCTTTTTCAACTGCACAACCCTGGCACGCTGGGCTTGGATTCCAGTTTCATCTGATTGATCTGCAGAAAGAAGTTCCTCGGTCAATTGGCTGCCAAGTGAAGTTGACAAACGTTTGACTAATTCTTTAGCGAATCCGGTTTGTTTGTCTGCTGTGAGGCGCATTCCTAAACCAAACTCAGCATTATCTTCAAAGAGAGAGTTTGACCAGGCAGGTCCACGTCCCTCACTATTAAAGGTGTATGGTGTTGTTGGGAGGTTGCCACCGTAAATTGATGAACATCCGGTAGCATTAGCAATAACAGTACGATCACCGAATAACTGGGTCAGCAATTTAATATATGGTGTTTCACCGCAGCCTGCGCAAGCGCCGGAGAATTCGAATAACGGCCGCAATAATTGTGAGTTCTTGACCGTATTCGGAGTAAATGTGGTTCGATCGGGGTCTGGTAAAGCTAAGAAGAATTCCCAGTTATCGCTTTCCTTTTCACGAAGTGGGGGTTGAGGAGCCATGTTAATGGCTTTGCGCTCAGGATTGGTTTTATCAACTGCCGGGCAGTTTTCCACACACATACCGCAGCCAGTGCAATCTTCAGGAGCCACCTGGACTGTGAATTTTGTCTCAGGGAAATCCTTGAATTTTGCGTCAATTGACTTGAATGTTTCTGGCGCATCTTTTAATAACTCCGCGTCATAAACCTTAGTGCGAATAACTGCATGCGGACAGACAAAAGCACATTTTCCGCATTGTATACAAAGGTCAGGTTCCCAAACTGGTATTTCAAGCGCGATATTTCGTTTTTCCCATTGAGTTGTACCGGATGGGTAAGTACCATCATTTGGAAACTTGCTTACTGGTAGATTATCGCCATTCTTCGCGATGATGGGTCCTAACACGTCTTTTACGAAAGCAGGAGCGTTTTCTGGAACTGGCGGGATTCGTTTTGTAGTGCTGGTTGCTTTTTCTGGCACTTTGACCTCATACAAGTTCTCTAGGGAAGAATCAACTGCGGCATAATTCTGTTTGACGACTGTGTCGCCCCGCTTGCTATAGGTTTTTTTAATAGATTTCTTAATCTCTTTAATAGCTTCGTCTTTTGGCAGAACACCGCTGATGGCGAAGAAACAGGTTTGCATTATGGTGTTAATGCGGATGCCCATCCCGGTCTTGTCGGCGACATCGTAGGCATCAATGATATAGAATTTCAAATTTTTCTCAATGATGCCGGTCTGTACTTCGATAGGAAGATGATCCCATACCTCATCTTTTCCAAACATACTGTTGAGGAGAAAGACACTATTGGCTTTAGCGTATTTAAGCATGTCATATTTCTCAAGGAAGGAGAATTGATGGCAGGCAACGAAGTTCGCTTTATCATCACCAATCAGATAAGGATACTTGATTGGTTTGGGGCCGAAACGGAGGTGTGAGATGGTCATTGCTCCGGCTCTCTTTGAGTCATATACGAAATAACCCTGTGAATAGT
>CAZILY010000057.1:0-8750 GCA_964540175.1 uncultured Pelolinea sp.
ACACAAAGTAAATTACTGTCTTTTCACAAAAGGGGAGAAAGGGATAAATGATAACTATCAGGTACCGAATAATATTATTGCCATTAGGGAGGAAGAGCAAAAGCTCGCCGCTGATATTTTAGGTGTAAACAGGGTTCAATATTTAAATTATGTGGATGGAATGCTTGTGCCAAGTCTCACGGCCAGAAAAAATATTGTTCGGGTAATAAGAGATCAAAAACCGAAAATTATTGTTACTTGCGATCCCACTAATTATTTTATTAATGATAATTACTTAAACCACCCTGATCATCGAGCTGCGGGACAAATTGTCGTTGATGCTATTTTCCCGGCTTCACAGAACAAACTGTTTTTTCCAGAATTATTAGATGAAGGATTTGAACCGCATCAAGTTGAAGAGGTGTGGTTTTCTCTACCAAAAAATGCTAATACAACTATAGATATAACTGAAACATGGCCTATAAAAATGCAGGCACTTGAACAACACACGTCACAAATCGGTGATGTTAATGAATTTCGGGTGCATATGGCATCAAAGGCCGCTTATAAAGATAAAAATAATAACAGTCACTATGTAGAAGAGTTTCATCGAATAATATTTTCAAAAAATTAAAAACATTATATTATTTTGTTACAAAAGATAGTTGTATAAAAGGATACTTTTTGTTATAACTATTATTAATCAGATAAATAATATTAATGAAAAGTAATAATATTTTTTCTAAAAAGCAATCGGATTTTTTGGAATATCTATTATCTTTGACAAAAGATCGTAATAAAAAAATACCCTCCATTAAACAGATTGGTCTCGAATTAGGTTTAAGCACTCCCTGTGTAAGGGAGCAAATAGAATTAGCGAAAAACTTAGGCTTGATAGAAGTTAAGCCAAGAAAAGGGATTTCTCTCTTACCGTATGATTTTTCTCCTGCAGTAGTGAAGAGTTTGTATTGTGCTATAAAAACTAATAGAGAATATTTCGATCAATATTCATATTTACGCAATCAGCTCGAAAAATCATTTTTTACTGAATCAGTAAAATTACTCACCAGATCAGACATATGCTCTATACAATCTATTGTTGAAAAAGCCGTAATTAAATTAAACTGCAATCAAATTCAAATACCGCATCAAGAACACCGCTCTTATCATATGAAGATATATTGTAAATTAGACAACATATTTGTTAAAGGGCTTCTAAAATCATATTGGGATATGTATGAATTAGTTGGGTTGGATCTTTTTACAGACCTGTCATACTTGAAACGAGTATGGGAGTATCATGATCGGATAATTACGATGATTTCAAAAAGTGAATATGAGAAAGCCTATCAGTTTCTTGAGGAACATATAAATTTAATCTATGAACGAGAAGATTCAAGTTTAAAGGAAGTTGGGCGATGAATAAAAATTTAAATCACATAAATGAATTTGGGATCAAATTTAGTACGGTTAATGGATCTGGAAGTGCTACGGCAAACAGTACCATATTAAAGGCAATTTTTAATATGGGAATTCCTGTATCAGGAAGAAATATTTTCCCATCAAATATTCAAGGAATGCCAACATGGTATTCAATGCGTGTTAGTGGAAAAGGATATTTAGGGCGAATAGAAAAAGATGATATTTTGGTTTGTTTAAATCAGAAAGTTGTCGATAATGATATAAAAAGAATGAACCCTGGTGGGATATTACTTGTTGATACCACGATCACAGTTCCAGAGATGTCAAAAGAATGCTGTGTTTACAGAATGCCTATTGAACAGATATTAAATGAATGCAAAGTTCCTGCTTATTTAAAAATATATTTAGCTAATATGGTTTATGTTGGGATTTTAGCAGAATTAATTAATATTGAAGTTGATAAGATTGAATTGGTATTAAACAAGCATTTTAAAAATCGAAAAAATGCGGTAGAACCAAACATGCACGTAATAATGCAATCTTATGAATGGTCAAATAATAATGTTTTTTGTGAAAAACGGTTTTTATTAAAACCTCCTTTTATAAGTAAGGATCGTATTATTGTAGATGGCAATACAGCAGCAGCAATTGGTGCTCTCTACGGTGGATTGCAATTTTCTGCCTGGTACCCGATTACACCGGCTACAGGTATTGCTGAATCATTAAATGAGTACATCCCAAAATTGCGTTTTGATGAAGAAAACAGCACAACCACATGCGTGATTGTACAAGCTGAAGATGAGCTGGCGTCAATAGGGATGGTTGTGGGGGCTGGGTGGGCAGGGTTACGGTCAATGACTGCCACGTCCGGGCCTGGTTTATGTCTTATGGCTGAATTCTTGGGATTGGCATATTTTGCCGAAATACCATTGGTGGTTTGGGATGTACAGCGTGTTGGACCAAGTACTGGCTTGCCTACAAGAACATCACAAGGTGACCTTTCCTTTGCTCATTCATTAAGTCATGGTGATACAAATTTCATCATATTAATACCAGCAAATGTACAGGAGTGCTTTGAATTTGGGTGGAAAGCGTTTGATATCGCGGAAAAATTCCAAACGCCAGTAATTGTTCTGAGTGATCTCGAATTGGGAATGAATGAGTGGATAAGTGAGGGCTTCGAATATCCGGATTCTGAAATTGATCGAGGAAAAGTGATTTGGGAAGATGGGTTAGAGGAATTTATATCAAAAGGAATTAATTGGGGGAGATATCTTGATATTGATAAAGACGGAATTCCATACAGAACAATACCTGGAAATTTGCATCCGAAAGCAGCGTATTTTACTCGCGGAACAGGGCACGATGAGTTTGCACACTACAGTGAAGACCCAGGAGGATGGGAAAGGAATTTGAATCGTTTAAGAATGAAATTTGATAGTTCAAAGAATTTTGTTCCCGTACCAATTGTTTCCCTAGAAGCCAAAAATAAATTAGGTTTGATTTCATATGGATCATCAGATATGGCAGTAATTGAAGTAATCGATCAGTTTATAGCGGATGGGATTGGGATGGATTATATGAGAATTCGGGCTTTACCCTTTAGTGGATCTGTGGGTGAATTCTTAAAGCACCATGAGCATATTTTTATTGTGGAGTGCAATCGAGATGGACAAATGAAAGATATTTTATCTAAACAATACCCGCACCACGCAGAAAAACTAATATCTATTTCTCATCTAGATGGTCTTTCATTGAGCGCTGAATGGATTAAGAAAGCAATAGCCAAGAATTTACAGGATATGAATTATGGAAAAATCAAAAATTAGGATGAAAAAAGAATTCACACGACAAGATTATCTTGGGCGCCCATCAACTTTATGCAAAGGTTGTGGACACAACTCTATTTCTAATATGATCATTTCCGCATGTTATGAATTAGGAATCCCTCCAAAGAAGTTTGTCAAGTTCAGTGGAATTGGTTGTTCGAGCAAATCTGCCGCCTATTTTCTGGAGAATTCATTTGGATTTAATGGTTTGCATGGCAGGATGCCGTCGTTAGCTGAAGGCGCACTTTTTGCTGACACAAGTTTGAAGGGAATAGGCATTAGTGGAGATGGAGATACGGCTAATATTGGCTTAAGTCAGTTTAAACATATTGCACGCAGAAATGTGCCTTTGGTATATATTGTTGAAAATAACGGGGTTTATGGACTTACAAAAGGTCAGTTTTCTGCCACTGCTGAAAAGGGATTGAAACTGAAAAGACAGGGAGAAAACCCATACCTGCCTGTCGATATTGCAATGGAAGCACTCGGGGCAAACGCGTCATTTGTGGCACGCTCATTTGCGGGAGATCCAAAACAAGTGAAGGAGTTGATAAAAGCGGCAATCAGCCATGATGGAACAGCAATTATTGATATTATTAGCCCCTGCGTTACTTTTAATAATCAGGATTATTCCCTTCATTCATATTCGTGGGGAAAAGGGCATGAAGCTCCCCTCCATGAGCTTGAATTTATACCACCACGAGATGAAATTACCATTGACGATTTTGAAAGAGGCACATTAAGAGAAGTGACCATGCACGATGGTTCGGTAATCCTATTTAAAAAATTAGAACGTGATTACGATCCAACTAATCGCACAGAAGCTATTCGTTTGCTGGAAGAAGCTATTCGACGAAATTGGCTTATAACTGGATTATTATATGTAGATCCAAATACGCCAAATATTTACAAAATGTATTCAATGGGAAAGGAACCGCTCAACCGCCTTTCCCCTGAAAAGATTAGGCCGGATAAAAATACTTTGGAAAACATTAATCGGAGTTTCCGATGACTATTTATTGTCTAGCTCACCGATAGTGTGAAGGATGGCGAGATTCGTTGGTCGCATTGCCCCGATGGGAAAACCAGATGTCATGATTACTTTCGCACCCGGCTGGATATCGGCAAATTTTAGTAATGCCTTTTCAACGTGATGAATCATGTTCTCTAACGAGCTTACAAAAGGTACAAGATAAGGAGTAACTCCCCAATAAAGCCCTAAAGTATGGAAAGTTATTTCATTGGGTGTAAAAGCAAGAATTGGAACTTCTGGCCGCGTTTTTGATTGCAGTAAAGCAGACCGCCCTGATTGAGTAAAAACGGCAATACTGCTTACCTGGCGGTTATGTGCGAGCTCTCGCGCAGCAATGGAAATTGCAAAAGCATCATCAGTTTGCTGCCTGATTGTTGAGCGATATTGATGGCCCCATTGGAAGTTTGATTCTTCGGCTTTACGAACAATCGCATCCATCATCTTGACACTTTCAACTGGGTAATTACCGTTTGCTGTTTCTCCAGAGAGCATAACTGCATCTGTACCGTCAAAGATAGCATTAGCAACATCTGAGGCTTCAGCGCGAGTGGGACGTGGGTTATTAATCATCGAATCAAGCATTTGAGTTGCGGTAATCACGATCTTGGTTTTTTGGTTCGCAGACTGAATAATCTCTTTTTGAATAATAGGAACATCGGCAGGTGAAGTTTCAACTCCAAGATCTCCGCGAGCGACCATCACCCCATCAGCCACATTTAAGATTTTATTAAGATTGAAGATTGCCTCTGGTAATTCCAGTTTAGCAATAACTGGTATTGAAGCTCGATCGGGACGCACCTTTGAAATAAAATTTTTTACGTGTTGGATGTCTTCCGGTCCTCTAACAAAAGATATCGCAACGGCATCAATATTGTTTTCCAACCCAAAAATAAGGTCGTCTCGATCTTTTTGTGTAAAGCCAGGGATATCAAGGCTTGTTCCAGGGAGATTTACCCCTTTATCTGAATAAAGAATCCCTCCCAGGATAACACGCGCAGAGATCACAATCGTACTGATTTTGGTGATTTCTAATTCTATTTTCCCGTCATCGAAAAGAATCTTTCCGCCGGGTCGTAGACAGTGTAGAATGTTGGGAATGTCTAAGAATAATGTTTTGGTGTCAGATAGTTCATAATTGACATCATGGTTTTCCAAGTCAATTTCGAGGGAAATGAGTTCGCCAGATGAAAGACTAACCCCTTCGGGTGGAAGTTTGCCGACGCGCAATTTTGGTCCCTGTAAATCTTGAAGGATGACAACAGGTTTATTTTTGTAAGAAGGCAAATTTCGAAGAATATTAATTATTTTCAAATGAGAGGCATGTGTGCCATGTGAGAAATTTAACCTGGCGATATTTACGCCAGATTGAACCAATTCTTGAATAATTTCTTTAGTATTGCTACTTGGACCTAATGTGGCAACTATCTTGGTGCGGCGATTCATTATATTAAGTATATCAATAACAGGGATCTATAACAATGTGTCGCGTATTCTTTCAAGTGCCCAATCTATGGTTTCCTTGTCAATGATCAATGGCGGGGCAAATCTAATGGTTGCATCATGGGTCTCCTTGGCAAGAATTCCTTTTTCTTGAAGAATTTCACAAAATCCCCTTGCGCTACCAGCGTCCTTTCTTAATTCAACGCCAATTAATAAACCTCTTGAGCGTATCTCTTTAATTTTCGATGAATTAATTTCTGATAATTGATCGGAAAAATATTTCCCAAGAGTTGCAGCATTCTCGATCATTTTTTCTTCAACGAGTACCTGCAAGGCAGATCTAGCAACTGCAGCTCCAAGGGGATTTCCGCCAAATGTGGAACCATGTTCACCTGGAGTAAATAAACCAAGAACAGACGAACTGGAAAGAACAGCAGATACTGGATAGAACCCACCCGATAGTGCCTTGCCAATGATAAGCATATCTGGTTTTACTTTTTCGTGATCGCAAGCAAATAATTTTCCTGTTCTGCCCAATCCTGTCTGAATTTCGTCAGCAATGAAAAGGATATTGTTTTTTTTGCACACACTTGAAACAGCTTTCAAATAACCATCTGGGGGAATAATTACACCGGCTTCTCCCTGGATCGGTTCAAGCATGACAGCCGCCGTATTTTCGTTGATAAGTGAAATAATTGAATCTAAATCACCGTATTTGGCAATCTTGAATCCTGGTGTATATGGACCAAAATCATCTCGATAGAGAGGCTCAGTGGAAAATGAGATGATACTGATTGTTCTTCCATGGAAATTACCGTCTGCCACAATAATTTCAGCTTTGTGTCTTTCAATACCCTTTGTCTGGTATCCCCATTTCCTGGAAATCTTTAATGCTGTTTCAACAGCTTCTGTGCCGCTATTCATTATGATCGCCATTTCGTAACCTGTGAGATCGCAGAGATCTTTGTAAAGGAGGGGGAGTTGATCGTTTCTGAACGCACGCGACGTGAGAGTTAATTTTTTTGCTTGTTCTTGGAAGACCGCTAAAATTTTTGGGTGTACATGACCTTGATTAATGGCGCTATAAGCACTAAGGCAGTCAAGATATTTCTTTCCATCAGTGTCATATACCCAAACTCCTTCACCGCGTTCAAGAACAATGTCGAGCGGTTTATAGTTATGGGCACCGTATTTGTCAGCAAGGGTTATTAACTGTTTTTTATTCATTTTCTAAGTTTCACCTAATAAATTCAAAAGAATTGCCTTTTGTGCGTGTAGACGATTGTGAGCTTGAGTGAAAAGCAGCGATTGAGGTCCATCTGCCACATCATCCGTAATTTCTTGTCCCCGGTGAGCTGGGAGACAGTGCATGACAATTGCTGTTGATTTTGCTTGATTCAATAAATCTGAATTCACTTGATATGGAGGAAATACTAATTCCCGTTTTTTGGACTCTTCTTCCTGCCCCATGCTGGTCCAAGTATCAGTGTAGATAACATCGGCATCTAAAACGGCTTCCTGCGGGTTGCGTAGTTGATTAATGGTTGATCCGCTCTTTCTAGAAAGGATCTCAGCATTCTTCCACACTTTTGAATTGATATCATATTCTTCTGGTGAAGCAATTGTGAAATTAATCCCCAGAATTACACAAGCGTGTAATAACGAAACCGCCACATTATTGCCGTCACCCACATAGGTAACATTCAAGTTGTCAAGATTTCCAAAATGCTCATACATTGTAAAAACATCCGTAAATGCTTGGCATGGATGGTTGTAATCGCTGAGACCGTTAATCACGGGAACAGAAGACCACTTTGCTAATTCTTTTACATGATCATGCGTGAACACGCGAGCCATGATTCCGCTTACATATCCAGAAAGAACGCGAGCAACATCTGCAATAGATTCACGCTTTCCTAGCCCAATTTCATTTGGGGAGATGAATAGAGCGTCACCCCCTAAGTGTCTCATAGCCATATCGAAGGAGATGCGTGTTCGTAAACTGGGTTTGTTGAACACCATAGCTAAAACTTTCCCCTTTAATAAGGGTGGATTACCATGAATAAAAAAATCATTTTTTAAAGAAAGAGCTGATTTGAGCAATTTCTCTAAATCATTTTTTGAAAAATCTGTGATTTCGAGGAAATTATTTTCCATTGAGCCTCCTAAGAAGAATTTTATATCATCGAAGTATAGCATCTTGAATACAACACTTCAAAGAAGAGCGGGGATATTAAATTGATGATAAACGAGATGTTATTTATCCTTTTTTACCGCGAAGTGAAAAAAATACCTGCCGAAGATAGGGGCTAAAAGGTAAAGAAGTTTTCCTTCCAAACCTGGGATGATCGTGAACTTTTTCCTTCTCATGCCTTTAATAATACTGTCTGATACTTTTTCGGGGCTCATCACGCCACCACTCTGATTGATTTGTCTGGTAATGTCTGGCAAGAGAGTGTGCTCAAAAGCTAATTGGGGTGTATCCGTATCTGGGGGAAGAACAACAGAGACATCAATCCCTTTTGATTTTAATTCTGAGCGTAGACAGCGAGAAAATCCGCGAACCGCATATTTTGAGGGTGCATATGCTGTATAGCCATATATTCCAATAACAGCAGCAAGGGAAGATATATTAACGATATATCCCGATCTTTTTTCAATCATTTCAGGGACGATGAGTTTGGTTAAGTTGACAGTCCCGTAATAATTTACATTCATCACATTATAAAATATTTCTGGATCTAACTCGGTAAATCGGCCTGGGTAAGCAATACCAGCGGAATTAATAAGAATATCAGCAGTTGGGCGGTCTTTCTCCAAAGCCGATTTCAGTTCATCATATTTAGACACATCGGCTGATATTGAATTTGCTGTTTGATGAAGATTGACCCTTTCTTTTTCAATTTCCAATAATGCTTTTTTTAGAAAATCTTTTCGCCTTGCGAGTATTGTGATAGATGATCCTAAAGAAAACAATTGTTTAGCCAATGACAAACCAATCCCACTTGAGCCCCCTGATATCAAAACGTTTTTATTCTCAAACATGA
>CAZILY010000058.1:0-8739 GCA_964540175.1 uncultured Pelolinea sp.
TTCTAAAATAGAATGAATGCGAGCGTACGACTTCACCGGAATAACAGAATTCATTTATTTCTCCTAGACAATAAGCCTCTGGTAAACATTGATACTTGACAATCTAATATTGTAACAATATTACTTCTTCCGGTCAAGATAAATAATCACTCAATATTTAATTTGTCTCCTAAATAAGCGTATATTAAGATATAGTAAAATCGTTTATTGGTACATTTCTATATTAATTAGATATATAAAACGGAAACATAACCCTTATTTTGATACTGGAGAATCTAGCCAATGCATAATTTTTTAGAAGAACCTGTTGAAAATTTATTTAAACGCATCAAAATACGGGATATTATTATTGCATCAGTCATAATTCTGGCAATCCTATCAAGAATGATTGGCCTTGGTGACCGTGTTATGAGCCATGATGAAGTCAATCATGTCGTTCCTGCCTTTGATCTATACTCAGGGCGTGGATATCGCCATGATCCAATTACACATGGTCCTCTGCAATTTCATTTAATGGCATTAGCTTATTTCCTCTTTGGAGATAACGATTTCACCTCACGCCTCCCTCATGCGATCTTCAGCATAGCAACAATAGTGTTTGTGTGTACCTATTTTCGGAGATACTTAGGAAAATTCGGGTCAATTGCGGCTGGGATACTCTTCACAATTTCACCTTTCATGCTCTTTTATGGGCGTTATGCGCGCAACGATGCAATTTGTATTTTCCTGGGCATTACAGCTATTTATGGCTTGTTGCGCTTTTTTGAATCTAATGACATCAAATATCTATACTTTTTCACTGCGATGATGGCATTGAATTTCACCGCCAAAGAAACTGCTTACATTCTAACTGCTCAGTTTCTGGTTTTTCTATTGATCTTGTTCATCCGAGACATTCTATTAATTAAATGGGCAAATAAGAGTAACAAAGCGCGCATGATCCTTATGAACATTTTATTAATTGCTGGGATTTGTATAGCAATTATTTCCTCTGTGCTTCTTTTTAAATCATCTTATTTAAAACCTCAAAACGTTGATTTGACTGCACTTGTAAATAGCCAAGGGCCCATAAAGCTTAATGAGATAGTCGGTTTCATCTGGCCCCTTCTCGTTTTCGCTGGTCCCGGATTGATTCCTCTGGCACTCGGGATCTTCCTCTTAATATTCCTAAGAAAACATTTAAGCTGGGATCTCCTGCAAGGGTCCCGGTCGTTTAACATGCTGATCCTTCTCGGAACTTTGATTCTTCCGCTGCTCGCTCCTTTTCTCGTTCGTTTTTCCGGAATGGACCCATCAGCATACTCCGACCCATTTGTTTTATTGACAAATTACATTTATATTGGTTTCTTCTTTCTGCTTTCGTATATCATCGGTTCTCTTTGGAATCAAGATCATTGGTGGAAACTTGCCCTCACCTTCTTTAGTATCTACACGATTTTTTACACAACTTTTTTTACGAATAATGTAGGATTGCTAACAGGTATGGTAGGCTCTCTAGGCCATTGGCTAAACCAGCAATCCGTTCAACGTGGTGGGCAGCCTGCCTATTACTATGCGTTTTTCCTTATTCCAATATATGAGTTTTTGTCAGTATTTGGAACAATCCTTGCTTTTTATTTCGGCATTAAACAAAAATCTTTCTGGACCATCCACTCAGGTCTTAGGTACCACACACAATCCGGAAAACCGGAAGTGGCCGCAGAGTATGAAAGTGAGGAAAGCAAATCTGATGATTTAGCAATCCTCCCTGACCAGGATCTTATTCCAACCCCGGCAATTTTCATTTTTCTCATTATCACCAGTCTAATCGCCTATACTGTTGCCGGTGAAAAGATGCCCTGGTTAACACTGCATATTGTTTTTCCAATGTTGCTAACCGCCGCCTGGTCTATAGAGCAAGTAATTTCAAGATCTGCCTTAATCCATTTGCAAAAAGAAAAACTACTCCGCGCAGGAACATTTTCCTTCCTTATTAACTCACTGCTCATGCTTGTGCAAATATTAGGGAATCGGGCCCCATTCCAAGGAAAAACACAAATTGCACTTCAAAATACGTATCATTTTCTTTTCCTATCAACTCTCGAGGTCGGGCTCATTATCTTTCTCACTAAAATAAGTGGAAAAGAGAAAGTAAAAAAAATAAAATACTCGCTTATCATCGGATTATTCCTAATCATGGCAGTGATCACTGCCCGATCATCTTATAGAGCAGCGTTTATTAACTATGATTCTCCAAAGGAATACCTCGTGTATGCGCATGCATCTGATGGACCCAAACTAATCATGGAACAGGTAGAGGAAATATCACGCAGAACTACTACAGGGCTCGATATTAAGGTTGCTTATGATAACCACGGATTGTATCCATTCTGGTGGTATTTGCGAAATTACCCAAATAAGATCGTTTATCTAGAAAATCCAACCCGGACACTGGAAGAAGCACCCCTGATTATTGCTGGCCAAGACAAATATACAAAATTAGAACCAATCGTAAAAGATAATTATTATGCTTATGAGTATATACGCTTGTGGTGGCCTATGCAGGATTACTGGAATCTTAATTGGGATCGTATTTCTTCCGCTTTAAAAGACCAGAATATGCGCCAGGCTCTCTTTAATATCTGGTTTGATCGCGACTATTCACTCTATTCGCAAGTCAATGATAACCAACATCTAACCTTAGAGACGTGGCTGCCAAGCGAAAAAATGCGGCTCTACATCCGCAAAGATATTGCTTCTCAGATGTGGCAATACAATACTCAAGCATCAATTGAACAAACCATCGAAACCGATCCATATGAGAGCAAGATAACCTCACGACAACCAGATGGTTTCATCAGCATGAGCGGCAGCGCGCCTGGTGACCTTAATACACCTCGAGGAATTGACATCGCTCCCGACGGGACTATTTATGTAGCTGATTCATTGAACCACCGCATCCAGAAATTTTCACCAAATGGCCTTTTATTAAATGTATGGGGTAATCTTGCCAATGTGTTAGAAGAGAACGCACCCGGGGGAACCTTTAACGAACCCTGGGATGTAGCAGTTGCCCCTGATGGTTCAGTTTTCGTAGCAGATACCTTTAATCACCGAATTCAGAAATTCGATTCCACTGGTAAGTTTATTAAAATGTGGGGGATCTTTGCTCAAGGAGACACGCCTGAAAGCTTCTGGGGACCGCGGGGTATTACTGTTGATAAAAACGGGAATGTGTTTGTAACAGATACGGGAAATAAACGTGTGGTTGTTTTTGATATCGATCTGAACTACAAGACCCAATTCGGGGGTGGTGGGTTTGAGCCGGGTCAATTTGATGAACCTGTCGGTATTACCGTTAATTCATCCGGACAAATTATAGTTGCAGACACGTGGAACCGCCGTGTTCAAACTTTCGAACTCAATAAAACAGGATTCGAATTCACACCAATTAACAGCTTCGATGTGTCCGCATGGTATGGACAAGGCATTGATAACAAGCCCTATCTCACCACAGATATAGAAGGAAATATTTTCCTTGCCGATCCAGAAATTGGGCGCATATTGAAATTCAGTGCAACAGGTGAATACTTACAGGGGTATCAGGACATCAATATTTCTGAAGACCTTATCGGATATCCATACGGCATGGATATTGATGAAACAGGGAATCTATGGTTCAGTGATTCATCATCCAATGTACTATCTTACATTTCAAATCCTTAATTACTAATTGACAGACTCACATCTCGATTCTGAATCTGTATTTAATAAATTTTTAATAACCCTTATGGTAATAATACTAACCAAAATGATAAAATACAGGAAAGCCAACGGACATATATTATGATGCGATTTGATAAATTCACTGAACGCGCGCAAGAAGCAGCTCAGCGAGCTGCTGAGATCATTCAGCGCTACGGTCATAACCAGATTGACACCGAACACATCCTCCTCGCGTTGATCGAACAACCTAAAGGAGTTATCACTCAGATTCTTGAAATTATGGCAATCGACCCGGAAATTTTGTTGAAAAAATTGGATGATGTACTGCGCAGCAGCCCGAAAGCCAGCATTTTTGGCGGTGGAGCCGGACAGATCTTCATTACTCCCAGAGTCAAAAGAATCATGGAGTTGGCAACTGAAGAATCATCCAAATTAAAAGATGAGTTCATTTCCACAGAACACCTTTTTCTTGCTATTGTAAGTGAGAGAAACACACCAGCATCCCGCTTACTGCAAGAAAATGGTGTGGAGCGCAAACGTGTTCTCGAAGCTATCATGAAGCTTAGAGGTGGCCAGAGGGTAACAGATCGAAAATCCGAAAGCCGCTACCGAACATTGGAAAAATTTTCCCGTGACCTAACCGCTTTCGCACATGAGAATAAACTGGACCCGGTCATTGGAAGAGACGAAGAAATACTGCGAGTTATCCAGGTTCTTTCTCGCCGTACAAAAAATAACCCGGTCCTGATCGGGGAAGCAGGAGTAGGAAAAACTGCGATCGTTGAAGGATTAGCTCAAAAGATTGCCGACAACGATGTGCCCGAGATTTTAATGGGCAAAAAAGTTATATCTCTCGATTTAGGAGCAATGATCGCTGGTTCCCGTTTTCGGGGAGAGTTTGAAGAACGTTTAAAATCAGCTATTTCGGAAGTACAACGCTCCTCAGGTGAAATCATTCTCTTCATTGACGAATTACATACTGTGGTCGGCGCTGGAGCTGCGCAGGGTTCAATGGACGCATCCAATATGTTAAAACCAGCTCTGGCTCGTGGAGAGCTTCAGTGCGTTGGCGCGACAACCCTCGATGAGTTTCAAAAACATATTGAAAAAGACGCCGCACTAGAAAGGCGTTTTGCGCCAGTGTATGTGGATGAACCATCAATTGATGAGACCATCAAAATGCTCCATGGTTTGCGTGATCGCTACGAAGCGCACCACAAAGTCCATTTCACAGATGAAGCACTTTCGGCAGCTGCAAATTTATCTTCCCGTTACATCACTGACCGATTTTTACCAGATAAAGCAATCGATCTGATGGATGAGGCAGCAGCAAAATTGCGGGTTGCCCTGTATTCTATGCCGAGCGATCTAAAAGAAATGAAAAGCAAAATAGATCGACTGCTTGCTGAAGAGGAGCAGTTCGGCATCGAACGGGATTATGAACAAGCTGCGCGCAAAAAAGCAGAACGCCTTCGAATAGAATCTGATTTCAGCAAAGAACGCGATAAATGGGAGGCGGAACACAAACTGGATGAAGTAGTTGATGAAAGCGACATAGCTGATCTGGTCTCTCAAACCACTGGCATCCCTGTCAATCAAATGATGCAGTCTGAAGCAGAGCGGCTGCTAAATATGGAGAAGCATTTACACAAGCGAATCATCGGGCAGGATGAAGCAATAAATGCAGTTTCCGATGCCATCCGTCGAGCACGTTCAGGATTGAAAGATCCTAAGCGTCCTATTGGATCATTTATTTTCATCGGTCCTTCCGGAGTTGGCAAGACCGAATTAGCCAAAGCGCTGGCAGAATTCATGTTTGATGATGAAGAAGCACTTGTCCGCCTGGACATGAGTGAATACCGCGAACAGCATACCGCATCTCGTCTTTTTGGTGCACCTCCCGGATACGTTGGATACGAAGAGGGCGGTCAGTTAACTGAAGCGGTCCGCCGCCGCCCATACCGAGTGATACTTTTTGATGAAATTGAAAAAGCGCACCCAGATGTATGGAACTCACTCCTTCAAATATTAGACGATGGGCGTCTTACGGATGGAAAAGGACGGGTAGTTGATTTTCGGAATACGGTCCTTGTCATGACAAGCAACCTTGGAACAGAATTCATCCGCCGTGGAGGCACCCTCGGTTTCCTGCAAAAAAGCGGAAATGCTGAAGATATTGAAGCCAATAAAATGATAGAGAAATCTCTGAAGGATACATTCAGGCCCGAATTCCTTAACCGAGTTGATGAGATTATTATCTTCTCACCACTTTCACTTGAACAAATGTATAAGATCGTTGATCTCCAATTATTAGAAATCAAACAACGTTTAGATGAACACGGATTAAAAATATCTTTAAGCAAAGAAGCCCGTAAGTGGCTGGCTAAGGAAGGTTATGATCCCAGCTTCGGTGCTCGGCCGCTCCAGCGCACCTTACAAAAGCAAATCGAAAGCCCTCTTTCGGTCAAATTGCTTTCTGGTAATTTCAAAGAGGGTGACGAGGTGCTGGTGAATTTCGATGAAAAAGAGGAAACGATCATTTTTAAGAAAAAATAAGTGTGAAATATGGAGGAGGTTTGGCAATCACCAAACCTCTTTTTAATCCCGTATTCACTCTGATTGACACGAGTTGCGTCAATGGTTATACTACCATCAATCAATTTAAATTGGAGACTTTTCTTGAAAAAAGCATTAATTACTGGAATTACAGGACAGGATGGGTCATATCTAACAGAGCTCCTGCTCCATAAAGGGTATGAAGTACATGGAATAATCCGCCGGGCCAGCACTTTTAACACCCAGCGAATTGATCACATATACAAGGACCCACATAATGGGGCTAAAGTCAATTTGTATCTTCATTATGGAGATATCGCGGTTGGTGAAACCTTGCAGCATATGGTCTATAACTTTAAACCAGACGAGATTTACCATCTTGCTGCTCAGAGCCATGTTCGCGTTAGTTTTGATATGCCGGAATACACAGGGGACGTGAGCGGATTAGGCACCACACGTATCCTGGAAGCAGTAAGAAAGAGTGGGGTTAATGCTCGTTTTTATCAAGCTTCCACTTCCGAGATGTTTGGTGGATTCAACTCCCCGCAAAACGAGCAAACACCTTTTATACCAAGAAGCCCTTATGCTGCCGCAAAATTATATGCGTATTGGATCACGAGAAATTATCGGGAAGCGTATGGGATTTTTGCTTGTAATGGTATTCTCTTTAATCATGAATCACCCCGCCGGGGCGAAACATTTGTAACCCGAAAAATAACCCGGGCAGTTGCATCGATCGTAGCGGGTAAACAGAAACATCTTTACTTAGGCAACCTCGATTCCAAACGGGATTGGGGATATGCACCAGAATATGTGGAAGCCATGTGGTTAATGATGCAACAAAAAAATGCGGATGATTTCGTCATTGGTACTGGTGAAACACATTCCGTAAGAGAATTCCTTGAAGAAGCATTTGGATATGTCGATCTTGATTACAACAAATACGTCCGCATAGATCCTCGGTATTTCCGCCCCACAGAGGTGGACATCCTCCTTTCAGACCCATCAAAAGCAAAAAAAGAACTTAAATGGAAAACAAAGGTCAATTTCCGTGATCTTGTTCGCATCATGATAGATGCTGACCTAGAGTTGATCGGATTAGAAAGCAAAGGGGAAGGAAAAGAAGTTGTTGAAAATAAATTTGGTGATTGGCATTGTTGGGACAACCAAGTCGTAAGCATGGGAAAATAAGAACTCCCGTTTATGTCTGAAAAGAAGCAATATTCCGTTTTATTCGTCTGCACTGCAAACCAGTGCCGATCCCCCATGGCCGAGGCATTATTTATTCGGTATCTAAAAGACAACGGGGATGATCACGAAAAATGGAATGTTGCCTCTGCTGGATGCTGGGCATATCCCAACCTCTCCGCAACACCGCACGCGATTCAAACTGCAGAGAAAATGGGCGGCGATCTGAATTTTCACTCTTCAAAAGCCGTGTCAGAAAATCTGCTAAAAGATTTCAATTTGATCCTTTGTATGGAATCTGACCACACACATTTCATCAAACGAAATTTCCCTGAGGCAGCAGATGGCGTTTTCCTGTTTTCTGAAATGATCGGTGAAGATTTTGAAATTCACGATCCAGTTGGTGGAACACTAGAGAAATACGAACAAACCGCTGAAAAGCTAAATAAAATCATACACTCCGGTTTCAAGAAAATACACAGCCTTTCAATAAAATAGCATATTGCGATATTAGCACTTATGTTCTATAATGCGATTATGGTTAGAGTACACCCCCGGCTGCTGATTTTCCCCTCCATTCTTCTCTCTGCATTTTTCTTGCTAATTCTCTCAAACTCAGTAGAAGTGTATGCAAATAAAGGAATCGACACAAGCACCGATCAAAATCAAACTAATCTAGAAATGCCTGCATCTAAAAAACAATTAAGTGCAAAATATCCGCAATCAATTCAGAAGTGGCTGGAAGAAATTGAATATTCAGCAGACCAACATGGACTTGATCCAAACCTAATTGCTGCAGTAATGCTGCAGGAGAGCGGCGGCCAATCAACTGTTATATCAGCAAGTGGCGCAGTTGGCCTGATGCAGATTATGCCCAGAGATGGAATTGCATCCAAATTCATATGTGGCGATCATCCATGTTTCAAGAACCGACCATCAATAAACGAACTGCTCAACCCTGATTACAACATTGATTTTGGTACCCGCCTACTATCAGGATTATTGAAAACCTCCGGTTCAACACGAAATGCACTTAAATCGTATGGCCCGATGGATGTAGGTTTTTATTACGCAGATATTATCTTATCCATTTACTCATCTTATAAATGAACAAGCCAGCAGTCATTATTCATTATTTTTCAAAAACAATGATCATTGAGCCATATTGGAAGAATATGTTCAAACGCAAACCAGACTTTTGTAATCTGTTTACCTACCAAGAGTATCCAGGGCAGGTAAGATAGAAGATAAAACAGCATACTTGGGCAGTGGAGGTATTCCCCAATAAGC
>CAZILY010000059.1:0-8720 GCA_964540175.1 uncultured Pelolinea sp.
TTCACCCTCTGAATTCTTAAGTGGTTTTACAAAGATACACTGGCGGCTGACTGATAGTCAGGTGGCAACACCCCCGTTTTTATTGGGTAATAGAGTTTCAAAGGCTTTACTACTCTGTCCACCGCTCTTTCCAGCTTTCTATTTCTTCATCGCGGATAGTGTGTCCGCTCTGGTTGATTCGTTCCAGTGCTGTAATGGCTTTGGGTCCGGAAATGCATCTATGGGTTGCCAATTCATTTAACAACCATGTGACTCCTTCAACTTGCACTGAATATTCTCTTGCAGTCTTGATTAGCTGACCATCGTCTGTGAGAAGAACACCGTTCATTCTGTTTGCTAATTCTAGTGCAGAAGCATCATAGAATGAAATGTTAATCTTGGAATTATTGATCCTAGACACTTCCACTACATTTTCTGAAGATGCAGGTATAAGATTGAGTCCTAGATTTACTAACTTTTCCCAATTTGTGGGTCTAACTTCTTCCTGGATAAGCACATCAGGATCTATGATCTTGTGTGGGAGTTGGAACACTTCTTCTAACACTCCACCCTTCGCGAGGTCAATCCAGATACACGAGTCAATTACTAGAGGGTGGGTTGATGGTGTTTTGCTCATTTCTGCCTATTAGTTGAAGACCTCTAGAGGTTCGCCGTATAATTCCTGTGCTCTTGAGAACGAGATAGCCTTTTCGGAATAGAGCTTGCGGATGATCTGTTCAAAGCGTTTGGGAGTCTCCTCAGAAGGATAAGGATCACCCGGTTCCTGCTTTCGCCACCCTCTAGCACTGAACATACCCATCAAGGATTGGTATACATGGTGGGTGATGATTCCCAGGTCTTGCCCTCTCCGTATCCAAGCTTGGATACTCAGGCCGTATTTATGCTTAAGCAGATACAGTTCCTCGACAGAGACATAGGTTCGTTTCTCGCCTAATTCCATTCTGACAACGGGTTCTGGCACTAAAAATGCGCCGGCAAAACGATGGGCAGCTTTCTCTTCCTCGCCCTCATCCATATCTTCGGGGATGTCCAGAATAATATGACCAAGTTCGTGGGCGATATTGAATCTTTGGCGATCACCGGGCACATCTTTTTTTACAGCGATAACGTGAGTACTATTGGCTTTGAAAGTTAGTGCGTCCAGTTTTTCCAGGCTGTCAACAAAGTAGATGATGATGCCTTTGTCCTCCAAGGTTCGGACAAGGCTATCTATGGGATCTAAGCCGATGTCCCACTCTTTACGCAGCTCTAACGCTACTCGCTCAATGTCATCCAATGAGTTGAAAGATTTTTTAGGTAGGGCAGCGGCTTTGTCGTCGGGAAGAAAGGATATCGCTTCAAAATATCGCTCAACGTATTCCAGTACACGTGCTTCTACCATCCGTTCATCCGACTTTGATAGTCTTGAATGGCTGCGCATCTTGACAGGCGTGAGTTCAAGTTCAAACACTCTGAAAAAGAACTCTACTTTAACATCCAAAGCATTTGCCAATTTAAGAAGCATAGTGGAATCGGGATTCATTTTGTTGTTCTCATATTTTGAAATTGACATCGTGCTCAATCCAACTTGCTCTGCCAATTTTTCCATGGAAAGCTGTTTCGCTTTCCTGGCCATTTTCAGCCGTCCTCCAAAACTCATGGCTATCTCCCTTTGTGTGGTATAATTGTAACGCATATAATTAAGAAAATTAAACCAATATTAGATGAGTTTAATTGAACAAAAACTGTTATGAGATTGGAAGAGATTACTGATGAATAGGCAAGAGAATCACCAAGAAGATTGATAAATGATCAGCGATCAATATTTAATACTATTGTTAGCTAATACTGCCTTGACGGTATGTCAGAACTGACATACAATATCGGTGTATGAGGACTCAGGACAAACCCATTGCGTGGCTTCATGGCGAGAACAAGACGCCTCCGTTCTTAAAAAACTAAGTTAGTGAGATAACATGAACAGCAAAAGGAGAAAGGAGCTTGAAACCAAAGGCTGGAAATTTGGTGGAGTTGAGGATTTTCTTGGTCTAACAGATGAAGAATTAGAATACATTGAAATGAAAATCACCCTCAGCGAGATGGTGAAAGATTATCGCGAAAGGAGAGGGCTATCTCAAATTGCCGCTGCAGAAATCCTTAAATCAAGTCAATCACGCATATCTAAGATTGAAACAGCTGACCCTACGGTTTCTATAGACTTACAGATTAAATCACTCCTGGCCTTAGGTGCTACTAAAAAAGACATTGGGCAGAAGATTGCTTGTTAATTATGGATCAAGATTGGTATACCAAGTATTTAGACATTGAGCCGCCTTGGTGAAGGCGGTTTTTTTATACCCGCTTAGATGCCTAATTCATTCCATATCCACAGCCTCGTTAAGAGAGAATATAAAGAGAATACTGGATTGTTATTAAAGAACTAGGCATCCGTTTTACGATTTGTGTAGCTATGGGGGAATTTATCCCCCGTAACTACACAAAATGTCAAGTAAGCAAGGTGGAGCGGTGGCTAGGTGGAAATTTCAATCTGAATTCCATTACCTTGGCACCAGAGTTCAAGACAGCTTTTTTCCTTTTTAGCCTCGAAGTCATACCATTGCTGGAGCAGTTCCAGCGAGTTGAGGAAAGATTTATATCTTTGATAAGCACCAGGTCGTTGAAAGAAGCCCCGAACTAGAGCATATTCTTGAGGAATATAAATATCTACAAATTTAAAAACTAGCCTCTGACCTAAATCAAGATCGTTTTTGTGGGGAATGGATAGAGCTGTATCCCAGTTAATATTGTCCCCGGTTATCTCATCAATTCCAGCAAACTCAGAACGATAATAAATTTTACCTGTTTGAGTATCCATTACAGCTTCATGTATTCCATAACTGGCAGAACTGACAAAATCAAAGGCAAATTGGATATCATCAAATTTGATCATATGTTTTTCGTTAACGTTTATACACGTCTGCCAATCCTATTCTAATTAAGTTTGAACGCCCGTTCTATTGTGTTTGTAAAGAGCGTCTTAAGCAGCAGGATTTATCATCAGAATGGCATACGCCTAGTCTTACGAGATTTTGAAATTACTAAACATTGAGAACGACATGGTACCAAAATGTTCCGGCTCAAGTAGATGTATGAAACGGGAGAAGAATAGCTTTACACCTAAGACTGTTGAACGTCTGCATTAAATATTTTTGAGCATATATACCGGTTAGAACAACTAAAACACCAGTCTATAATTTTGCGTAAATGGCAATTGGAGCTTACGGTTCCACTATTTCGTATCCAATAGTTTTGTAACCCCGACGGCGTTTTTCATACATTCTTGCTAAGACTGGTACTTCCCAATCCACATAATCGTAAATATGAACTTCTCTTTTCATGTAATGCTGCCTGTGCAAACGCCCTGCATATTGGGTTAGAGTTCCTCGCCAAGATATTGGAAGAGTGAGGAATAATGTGTCCAGACGCGCATCGTCAAACCCTTCTCCTAAATACCGTCCTGTAGCTAAAATAACCCTCTCTTCATCATCGGGAATGCTTGCTAATCTCTCTTTAAGTAAACTGATCTGTTTCGCTCCCATTCCTCCTTTCAATACAATTACATTCTTGATCTTAGGAGAAAGTTGATCAGCCAGATAGGTCAGGTGTTGTCGGCGTTCAGTTAACACAACTGGGGATCGATTTTCTTTTATGGCTTGCAGCACATCGTTGATGATCATAGCATTTCTCTTGTCGTCATTCATTAACGCAGAATAAATCTTATGAATAGGAATCCTTTCATTTTCCTGGACGGTTTGGGTGAGGGTGAAACCAGTCTTGCGCAAAATTGTCTTGTGGCTGAAGTGTCTCCTTTGTGCTTGTTTGCGATCATCTACCCGGTATCGAACTGATCCACACTGCATGAAAATGATAGGATGATGACCATCTTTTCGTGTTACTGTAGCTGATAAGCCAGTTATATATTTTGCCTTACACTGACGGACCACGCTCTCAAAGCTCCAGGCTGAAATATGGTGGCACTCGTCCACAATCAGGTATCCATAATCACCGACAATGTCATCAACAACATTATTCCGCCATAGGCTCTGAATTGTAGCTACATCAATTGCTCCTGTTGGTTTACGTTTCCCACCTCCAATTTGCCCGATTTGAGGTGCAGGTAAGTCAAGAAAATTGGAAAGTTGGGCGATCCATTGATGTAATAACTGTCTGCGGTGGACTAAAACCAGGGTGTTTGTTTTGCGTTTTGCAATCATATAGGCAGCTATCACTGTCTTTCCGAAACCAGCTGGTGCCGAGAGCACACCTGTATCTTCTTTTAACATCTTTTCGGCAGCTTCTTGTTGCTCTGGCCTGAGTGATCCCTGAAACTGAACATCGATTGAGTTTCCTGGAAACCGCTCATCAATAATTTTCGGTTTTATCTTGAGGTATTCTAGCAGCTCAATTACATCATCTTGACATCCTCTTGGTAATCCAATATTGTTTGGAAAATCTTCAAAGCAGTTGATTACTCGAGGTTTGTTGAACGTTGAAAGACGCATAGCTTGAGCTTTGTAAAATTCCGGATTCTGAAACGCTGCCAGGCGAATCAGTTGATTTTTCAATGGTGGTGTAATTTCTTCTTTCGAGATGTAGATTTGGTTACCAAGGACAATTGATATTGAATCGGGTAATGGTGTTTTGATAGGTTTTACTTTCTGTTGTTTTGAAGGTGGGATAATCCAGGGCTCATCATCGTCTTCAGCTGCGATCGTAGGCATTATTCCTAATAGGTTTCCGTGCCGTGAAGCTTCACCGATGATTGATTCGACTTCGTCTCTGGTCATCCGGTGAACTGATGAAAGAAATTTCCATTGATCTGGATAGGGCTGAAAGTTATTATCTATGAAAACGCTGTTGTTTATCTCCCGCGGTTTATTTTGCAAGGGAAGGGCGATCAAGTTGCCGTAGCCCCCTTTGGGCATCGTGTCCTGACTTGGAAAAAACCGATCATAAGAGTCAAGGCCTATCTCGGGACGGTATTCCATGGTTCGGGTAAGGAGATATGAACCTAAACTTCGGGCTAACCCAGCGGGGACAGGTTCTTGAAAGAAGATCCAGACATGCCCTCCATTACCCGATCGAGACCGTTCAAGAATGGATGGCACATTATGAGACTGGCAGGTTTCAAGAAACGCGGACACATCATCCATCCAGGTATCCTTATCGAAATCAGCAGCGAGAAACCAGCAAGTTTCATCTTCCAGCATAGGATAAACACCGATTGTGAAATCCTTCCTGGAAGCTGCCGACGGATCTATGCCCATAAGGTGATTTCGGACCACTTCATCAGTGACAGGATAATAATTCTGATCATCGCAATCCCGGCACTTTACCTTGGGCTTCTTGCATATCCCACTGACCCACTCATTCTGACAGGCCGGCTGGTATCCGCTCCGGCCCGTCTTTGCGCTTTCGAATCTTCTTGGATAAAAATCTTCTCTTCCCTTGAACAGTGTGCGGAAGAGAGTTATCTTCGCATCCTGTGATGAATCATTTGTCAGTGAAACCCTCTTGAAAGATAACGACAATTGGGAAAGGGGGTGATCAATTTGGGATCTTTCATTGCGCAAGTCTTGAAGCTGGTTTATCACCTTTGCTCGTTTGTTGTTTAACCTGGCCAAATTTTCTTCAGCTTTTGTTATTAACTGATCTATTTGCGATTTGCTTCTCATATTTCTCTCTAAGAATAGGGATAGCCTGGCATGGGAATGACCGTATAGATGCCGGTTGCAAGTATGCGAATGAACTCATTTCCGCAGGTGATAATGGGATAAAAAACGATAAAAGGACTGGGATTTAAGATGGCTGTGTTTGCAATCTGCATCCAATGCCCATAATTGTTTTAGAGATTTTGTATTTGATCCAGGTGTTTCCAACTGAGGAATGTGCCGAAGCTGGTTTGAAGTGTCTTTTCTCCTCCATAAACGACATAGCCGTAATCTTCGGGCATTTTTGCAAGGGCGCGCCAGTACTTGAGATTAGAGAAATAGCTGTTATTTATTGTTTTACTTGATTTGATTTCAATGGGCAGGGCTTTATCGCCATCTAACAAGAGACAGTCAATTTCCTTGCCCTGGCTGTCTTTCCAAAAATAGGCCTGGGGACGTTCGCCGCGATGCATACTGGTTTTTATGAATTCGTTAATAACTAGATTCTCAAAAAGCGCACCTTTCATATAGTGCGAACCGACTTGGTCTTCATCATGGATACCGAGCAATGAGCAGGCAACACCAGTGTCGTAAAAATAGAGTTTTGGCGATTTAACCAGGCGTTTATTGAAATTCTCGTGGAAGGGCTGCAAACGGTAGACTATGTAGGAGCTTTCTAAAATGGAGAGCCAGGCTTTGGCAGTGTTGGGACTGATACCTGCGTCGTTGGCGAGTCCGGTATAGTTGAGTAATTGCCCTGTGCGTCCGGCGCAAAGCTGGATAAAGCGGATGAAGGAGTTAATATCCCCAATATTCTTCATCAGGCGGACATCTTTTTCGACATATGTCTGGATATAGGATGGGTAGAAGTCGGTAGGAGAGAGGTTGCGGTCATAGATGCGCGGGTATAGTCCTTTGAAAACTAGGCTTTCATAGTGTTCTAACGCGAATACCTTGGAGGGTAATTCTGAGATGGAAAAGGGCAGCAGGTGTAGGACTGCTGTGCGCCCTGCCAAAGTCTGGCTGATTTTCTCCATGAGGAGGAAGTTGGAGGAGCCAGTCAGGATGAATTGGATTTCCGAACCTCCATCTACAAGGCTTTGGATGTAAGAGAAGAGTTCGGGAGTGTGTTGAACCTCATCCAGGATAGCGCCTGCGTGATAGTTGGCAAGGAAACCGCGGGGATCTGTGAGAGCGATCTGACGGATATCGGGTTCTTCTAAGGAGACATAGGGCAAGTCGGGAAAGGCAGCTTTGACAAGGGTGGTCTTGCCCGATTGACGTGGTCCAGTCAGGGTGACGACTTGAAATTTTTGAGCAAGAGATAGGATTTTTTTTGTGAGGGTTCTTTTGATCATAGAAAACTCTTTTCCTGGAGCGTGGAGGTGCTAACTGAAAGTATATTAGCACAGAATATGCAATTATGCAATTGGAGTGCGGATATGCAAAGAAATAGGAAGGCGAAATACATGTTTTGTTCTTGGGTAATAGACTGTTTGATTAAGCGCGTAAAATGAATGTATGACAAGGGGATTTTAGATAAAGATCGTATTCCCTGTCCAGGTGTAGTGAGACCGTTGCGGAGGTGGGTACTGAGCAAATAATTGTCATTAAGCAGAGGAAAAATATAATACTGAGGAGCTGTTTTGATGTCAAGGTTTATTTTCGAACTAATTCTCTCATTACTGTTACCAGAGATATAGGACGATAATCCCAGCAATCGACACCAACAATAGTTTGTTATCTAATGGAGGCAAATTTCTGTGGGAATGTCCGCAGAGGTGCCAGCTGCCGTAATGAGACCGGTCCCAGACCCGCAGCGAATAATGGCACAATACGAGCAATTGAAATTGATCGGTATCTGTCAGGGACACTTTTATTGTCTGCAGTGAGGGAGTATTGTGACTTGATGCCGGGGACCTGAGTAGTAAGTACCCTTTTTGAGCCACCTTTTATAATATTCGCCGGGGATGACCTCGATCTTACCGTTAAGACGTTGGAAACATTTCCTGACCATTATTTTCCCGGCAAGCGTGAAATCACCTAGGTGACAATCAATATCGTTTGGACCAACAACTTGATTCCAGTTCTCGATCAATCGCTCGTCCATCTCGACTGCAGATGAGAAGGGGCGCTTGCAGAATCGGATCATGTTTTCGTGACCAAAGTGTGTGTCGGTAGTAAACCAGGCTGTCATTACTGCATCCAGATAGCTCAGGAAAGAACAATTAATTATTAAAAACCAGTATTTGATAATAACATACCGGTTTTATTCTCTTGATAGAAAGCGGAAAGCAGAGGGATTTTCCAGGTAGTGTCTGATAAACAGTCAGGGGTTTTTCAACAACTGGTGGCGGGAAGAGAAAAGATTGAGATCATATCTCAGAAGGAACGCATCCATTCCATTAAGGGTATAATTTGCATATGACGATCATAAATGACTTTCGCGTCAAATTTGGACGGGATGAATTTGCTTTTTCAAAGCATGCCGTTGATCAAACAATTTTACGTGAAATATCAGTCCAAGAAATAAGAGACGCGGTGAGAAAAGGTGAAGTCATAGAGGATTACCCAGACGACAAATATAGTCCAAGCTATTTGCTTTTTGGTTTAACAATGAAAAGCAGGCCATTGCATATTCACTGTAGCCATCCTTCTCGTAATTTGGTGAAGGTAATAACGGTATATGAACCGGATCCTGATAAGTGGATTGATTACAAATATAGGAGATAGCTATGTCTTCTGAAAATAAAGAAAAACTTGTAAAAAAAGAAGTAACATACACATTATTAAAAGACGAGCAGTTTTTTATTGTTGAAAATGTTCCGGCTCGAGTAGATGTAGAAACGGGAGAAGAATTTTTTTCACCTAAAACTGTTGAGCATCTGCATAAAATTATTTTAGAGCAGGATAAACCAGTTAGAACAATTAAAACGCCAGTCTATAATTTTGCATAAGTTGTAATGATAAGTAAACCTGCTTAAGCCATTAGGTTAAAAAAAGGATATTTAACCTAATGGCTTAGATATA
>CAZILY010000060.1:0-8340 GCA_964540175.1 uncultured Pelolinea sp.
GGGTTTTATTGAGTTAGGTGTTTTTTTTCTGCACGCATTTGCTATTGGTGTATGGGGATATGTGTTGTAGTAAGCAGATTCGCGAGAGAGTTGCCTGCTGAAATACCAGACGTTCTGTGTTTTTGTAATTTCTAATAAACTGCAAACATGAATATTTTCTACCCTTAAGATTATGTTGAGGATAAAAAGATTGATGTGTGTGAGTATTACTTTCGTGATGGCGGTGGTTCCCATCACGAAAGTAATGAAAGTTAAGTACTCATAAAGATTACAGAAATAAAAAACCGCTTCCATTTTGGAAGCGGTTTTTGAAATTCAAAATTTTTACTTAAGGCAAGGTTGTGGTTTTGAGGTACCCATGCGAGTTCCGCAGAAGGGCACTCCACCGCCTAAATTTCCCGAAAAGCTTGATAGTGATTCGCTTAGATCCATGGTGAAATTGCCGGATGTACCGGTTGTGCTTTCCCATGTGCCTGTTACACTCGTTCCATCCTGGTTAATTACTCCCTTGAATAAGATGCTGTGTCCTTCACCAATGGCCGCGTTGCCAACGAGGTCATATCCCTGCTGTAAAAGGTCAATGGTTAGCTGCTGCTCAGCGGATCCCTGCCAGATGGTCCATGGTCCGTCTAAATTAATAGAAACAGCCTGGGTTGCGACAATGTCTTGGTCAGTTTCATCTGTATCGGTTGATTCTGCTACCTCTTCAGGGGTAGATGTGATTTCTACATAGACGATCTTTTCCTCCGGTTCAGGCGCCGTGGCAATATAGAAAGGGAGCGTACACGCCAATGTGAAAATTACTAACATCAAAGCGATGAATTTCACGGTAGTTCGGTTTTTCATATGAGTCCTCCTTAAGGTACTCTTTTATTTTATAACAAAAGAAATAAAATTCAATACACCAATAATACGTGCAATTATCATGCCAGTATGCCTTGTATTACATACTGTTTGTCAATCATGATAATGGAAATTTGTTTAGAGAATAGTTGAAAAATATTGATTCGCTTAAGCTAATAGTTTCTCGACCAGATCAAAGTATTGCTGTGAGTTTTCTTTCACCAACACGTTGACTGGAGAGATTGATTCGTCGGCTTTATATTTTTTTGTATCTTCCATATCCTGATACCATTTTCCTGTTGATACAGGGACAGATTGGCCAATACAGCTTCCCTCGGTTTCGATGAAGAGCGGTATTTTTTCAATTGTGAATATTTCCGGTTCGAGCAAGTATGCAGATGCTAGTGTATCGGGAAAATCCACCTTATCAAAAATGCCAAACTTGGATAGAAAGTTTTGATAAAACGGAAGCGCTCCACCAATATAAGGGCTAAGGGGTTTTCCGGCAGCGATGATCTTATCCAGTATTGCGTTTGAGATCATACTGCTGGTTCCGCACACATCCAACCCCACAAGTGTGATTGACCAACCTGCGCTAATCACGATTTGTGCGGCATGTGGATCATGGAAGAAATTTGCCTCAGCTACTGGGGTGATGTTCCCCGGGCAGTGAACAGCTCCACCCATGATCACCACTTCTTTTACCAAATTTGCAATTTTTGGTTCCATTAGATATGCCATTGCTATATTTGTTAATGGACCAATTGGAAACAGGGTGATCTCATGAGGATGTGCAAGGATCATGTTGATAATTGCCTGTGGGGCAAGCATCTGACCTTCCTTCATTTTGGGTTCTGGGAGAGGCATATTTCCTAAACCATTTTCACCGTGTACAAAGGGTGAGGTATCCAATTGGACGTGGAGAGGATAATATGCGCCGCGTGCGAGTGGAATGGATTCTTTTCCCACCGCTTCCAAAATAAGCTTGGAATTTTTGGTGGTCAGATCTACTGTGGTATTGCCAAAAATTGATGATATTCCAACAATCTCAATCTCCTGAGATTCAAAGAGCATTGCTATCGCAACTGTATCATCCACGCCTGGATCAGTATCTACCCAAACCTTTTTCATGATTACCTCAACCTAATTATTTTTATACACAAGAATTATTTATATCATCAAACATGCTGTTCCGTAACCTGCTGCCAATAAGACAACAGTCAAATTGTTTTCTTGCGAGTTATACTAAAAAGGATTAAAATAACTTTATGTCGAAAATACAAGCATTTACATTCCGATTAAAACCTAATCAAGATCTTTTTAAAGAAATAGAAACATTCGTCAATGAAAAAGGGATCGAGGCCGGGAGTATTCTGGCTTGCGTGGGCAGCCTGACGACAGCGACTCTGCGGTTAGCAAGCAGTGTGTCTTACGATACTTTTAAAGGACCTTTTGAGATCGTCTCCTTGACGGGGACTGTATCTACGCATGGCTCACATTTACATATTTCGATCTCGGACGGTGACGGTCCCACGATTGGTGGACATTTGGTGGGGGGGTGTCTGATTTATACAACTGCGGAGATTGTCATTTTAGATTTTCCGGAAATTGTCTATAAACGGGAGCCTTGTGAGGCTTCAGGGCATGCCGAGCTGGTGATCAAGAAGAAGTAAAGCAACAAGCTGATTCTTAGGGCTAGTTTTTTTACGTGAAGAAGGGGCAGTATCTCTCATAAAATGCTTCTTATAATGAAAGTCAGTTAAGACGCTGTGCATATGATGTACCTTATTATCCAAAGACAATTTTTTGATTACTCACCCATCGTTATATCTATCGAGTAGATAATATCCCTTTATATACGAAAAATGTTTATATTTCCAAGCATTAAGGTTCGTTAAAAGATATGGGGAAATTTAACTAATCTGAGGGCGGTATTGAAGGGCTTCCGCCAAATGTGTAGTTGAAATTTTATCCATGTTAGCCAGATCAGCGATTGTACGCGCTAATTTTAATACTCGATGATAAGCGCGTGCAGAAAGGTGGTATTGGTTCATGGCAGCTCTTATTAGGGTGCTGCACTCCTCATCTAATTTGCAGAATTTGCGGATGTCCGCATTCCCCATTTCTGCGTTGCAGAAAATACGGCGATTTTTCTTTGATCTTTCATTGGCATCAAATCGGTTGCGCTGGATCGTTCGTGCTGCTTCTACCCTTTCACGAATTGTGGATGACGATTCTCCAAATCGATCATCACTTAGTTTTTCGTAGTCAACCCTGGGTACCTGAATATGGATGTCGATGCGGTCCAGGAGTGGGCCGGAAATCCGTTTTTGATATGTGGTGATTGATGATTGTGAACACGTGCAGTTTTTGTATGGGTCCCCATAAAAACCACAGGGGCAGGGATTCATCGCGGCGATCAATTGAAAGTTGGCGGGAAAGGAAAGCGAGCCTCTTGCACGGCTAATGGTTACTGTTTTGTCTTCTAACGGTTGGCGCAATACCTCTAGAACGCGTTTTCCGAATTCGGGCAGTTCGTCCAAAAAAAGCACTCCTCGGTGAGCTAATGAGACCTCGCCGGGATGCGGCCAGTTGCCACCGCCAACCAACCCAGCGTGTGAGATGGTGTGGTGTGGAGCCCGAAATGGACGCACGCGGATGAGAGGAGTATCAGATGGGAGAAGATCGGTGATGGAATAAATGCGGGTCACATCCAACGCTTCTTCAATTGACAATGTCGGTAAAATAGCGGGAAGCGCCCGAGCAAGCAGGGTTTTCCCTGCGCCGGGAGGTCCAATCATTAACATATTATGTCCACCTGCCGCGGCAACTTCAAAGGCGCGTTTGACGTGTTCCTGACCTTTAACTTCTTTGAAATCTGTTAATACCCAGGGTTCTGAGCTGTCCGCTTTCGTTGATTGCTGTGGGGGGATGGTTTGCCGGCCATTAAAGAATGAGACCAATGCAGCTAATGATTCCACTGGTATGACTTCAATTTCGGGAATGAGCGCTGCTTCAACCGCATCTACTTGAGGTACGAAAATGCGCTTGAACCCTTTTTCGCGGGCTATAACAGCCATTGGCAGGACACCTCGTACATGGCGGACGGAATTATCTAAAGATAATTCCCCAATTACGAGACCATCATTTAAGACATCGGTTGGAAAAATTTCCATGCACGCTAATACACCCAAGGCAATGGGGAGATCGTAAACAGGTCCCTCTTTTCGGACGGATCCAGGGGCAAGATTGACGGTTAATCTTTTTCTGGGGTAAGTAAACCCTGCATTTTTAATAGCTGCCATCACCCGCTGCTTCGATTCCTGAACGGCTGTGTCTGGCAGCCCAACGATATCCATCCCCGGAAGTCCTTGAGAAGTATCGACTTCTACTTCTACAATAACTCCGTCTAATCCGATTACTGCGCAAGAAAACACACGTGCAAGCATGCTAATTAGTTTATTAGACTTCCAAACTAAAGTCAACAATTTAAATAGAGACAGTTTACGTTTTTAAAAAATCAATTTCAAACAATAATTCTTGGCAAGATGAAAAAATCACATATGTGAAAGATAGTAACAAGTGTGAAGCTGTGTGTTATAATTAATTTATTCTTGAATAAGAAAGAGCATGGATACTGATATTCGCAGACAATTATTAGCTGATGTTGCATCTCTTTACTATAATGAAAAAAAACGCAAGCGGAAATCGCCCAGATTTTAGGGTATTCGCGTTCCGCGATTTCAAGAATGTTAACAGAAGCTGAAGAATTGGGTATTGTTGATATTAACATTAAATACCCGCTTTGGCGCGATAATGGTTTAGAAAGCCACTTGAAAGAAAAGTTCTCTCTTGATGCAGCTTTTGTAATTAATTCTGGGTTATCCGATTATTCACATAATTTAAACCTGGTGGGCAGATTAGGGGCTGCTTATTTACAACGAAATTTATCTGATAGCACAATTATAAGTATTGGATGGGGAACCACATTATTTAAGTTGGTGAATGCGGTCCCATTTCTTCCGTACTCTGACATTCAGGTTGTTCAGATAATGGGCGCATCTGGAGGGAAAAGCGATAGACGCGTTGATGGACCTGATTTGGCTGCCAATCTTGCAAATAAGTTAAATGCAAGTTGTCAAATCTTACACTCCCCTTTATTTTTGGATAGTGAAAAAGCTTGTAAATTTTTGAAGGAGCAAAAACAGATCAGCAGTACCCTAGAATTGGGGTATCAATCGGATATTGTTTTGTTGGGAATTGGGACAATAGAGGTAGACCCCTTATTTTCCAGCATTTTCCGGTCAGGTTTTCTTAGTGAAGAAGAAGTAGTGGAAGTAAAAATGCAAGGAGGCGTAGGTAATTTTTGCGGTGTGATAATGGACATGAATGGAAAGGTCCTTGACATCGAAGTGAATAGGAGGACTATGGCTGTTGATATCCACCGCCTTCGGTCGAGTGGCTGTAAAATAATCGGAATTGCGGCAGGATCTCGTAAATCAAGAGCGATTGAAGCGGTTCTAAATGGGAATTGGCTTGATATTTTAATTACTGACAGCATGGCATTGATGCCTATTCTGGAACAATAAACTATGGAGGTTTAATGGCGAAAGTAAAGATTGAAGAACAACTTGTTGGCGGGGAATTCAGCAGGAAAAAAGCAGAGGATTTGTTATACAAAATGGTTTTAACGCGTACCTTTGAAGAAAATGCGTTAGATATGTTTGCCCGCGGAAAGGTACATGGGACGATGCATGTATCGATCGGGCAGGAAGGAATCGCTGCGGGTGCAGGTCCTGCTTTGAAAGAGGGCGATTATTTATTAAATACACATCGCGGACACGGTCATTTTCTATTGTGGGGAGGAGACCTAAACCGCATGATGGCAGAGTTTCTTGGGAAAGAAACTGGATATTGCCACGGACGGGGCGGATCAATGCATATCGCGGATGTGGAGTCAAATAACCTGGGAGCACAGGGTATTGTGGCGGGTAATCTGCCGATTTCTGTGGGGGTTGGTTTAAGTATTAAAATGCGGAAAACAAAACAAGTTGTGCTTACGTTATTTGGTGATGGTGCCGCGAATGAGGGGGCTTTTCATGAGTCATTGAATATGGCCAGCATCTGGAACTTACCAATTATCTACTTATGTGAAAACAACCAATATGCTATGTCAATGGCTTTTGAACGTGCGTTTCGTATCGAGCAGATCAGCGATCGTGCAAGTTCGTATGGCATGAAAGGTTTAACGATTGATGGCAATGATGTCATAGCTGTCCACAAAGCAGTCAGAGAAGCTGCTGAGAGAGCTCGTAAAGGAAGCGGCCCTACATTAATTGAAGCGATCACCTATCGATATAAAGGACATTCAAAAAGTGATAGGCAACTTTATCGAACCAGGGAAGAAGTAAAAAAATGGATGAAGAAAGATCCCATCAAACGATTTGTAAAGTTACTGGATATAGACGATAAAACGTTTAAGAAAATTGAGAAAAAAGCGATGGAAGAGATCCAAAAGGCTGTTGCATTTGCGGAAGAAAGTCCTGAACCAAAAATCTCATCTATTATGGAAGGTATTTATGCGTGAATTAAGCTATATGGAAGCGCTGCGTGAAGCAATTCAGCAGGCAATGGAAAAAGACGAACGTGTGTTTCTAATTGGGGAAGATATCGGTATTTACGGAGGAGCTTTTGGGGTATCCGCTGGATTATTAGAGAAATTTGGTCCTGAACGAATTATTAATACACCTATCTCAGAAGCGGGGATAGCCGGTGCTTGTGTAGGTGCATCAGTAACCGGAATGCGGCCGATCGGAGAAATACAATTTAGTGATTTTGTTGTTCTAGCAATGGAACAGCTTGTGATGCAGGGTGCCAAGATGCGTTTTATGTTTGGGGGTAAAGCAAAGCTGCCTTTTGTGATCCGATTGGCTGGAGGATCAGGTACTGGCGCGGCTGCGCAGCATTCACAGAGTTTGGAAAACTGGTTCGTACACGTCCCTGGTTTAAAAGTAGTTATGCCGTCTTCTCCTTATGACGCAAAAGGTCTGCTGCTGTCTGCGATTGAAGAAAACAACCCGGTTATGTTCTTTGAACATAAATTATTGTATAAGACGAAAGGTGATGTACCTAAGGAAATGTATACGATCCCATTAGGGAAAAGTAAGGTTGTTCGGGAAGGCAAAGATCTAAGTGTTATCGCGACTTCAATTATGGTGTCTCGATCAATGAAAGCCGCAGAAATTCTCTCTAAGGAGAGTATTGAACTTGAGGTTATTGATCCACGAACCCTAAAACCGTTGGATGAAGGACCTATTACCGCATCCGTTAAAAAAACCGGGAAAGCATTAATTGTTCATGAAGCGGTAAAAACAGGCGGTTATGGCGGAGAGATCTCAGCAGTGATTATGGAAAGTGATGCGTTTGGCTATCTTGATGCACCAATTCGGAGATTGGCTGGTTTGGATATGCCTATTCCATACAACCGTACTCTTGAACACCATGCTGTTCCTCAAGTAGAGAATATTGTTGAAGAAGCCAGAAAACTTGTCAAAGGTGTGTATTAGGAGGAACCCAAGTGCCAAAAGAAATAATTATGCCGAAGTTTGGTTTTACTCAGGAAGAATCCGAGATTCTGGAATGGCTTAATGAGGAAGGGGATAAAGTGGAAAAAGGAGATCCGATTGCTGTGGTAAGCACAGATAAGATCTCAATGGAAGTAGAATCACCGGAAACTGGTATTCTTTCGGGAATCAGATATCAAATTGGCGATACAGTGCCAGTTACAGAGATAATCGCATATATTCTTCAACCCGGAGAGAAAATTCCAGAAATTGCGAAAATTGAAAAGAAATCGAAGGAATCAAAGAAGAATGCAGAAAAAGTGGGAAAATCAGCGACACCTCTTGCAAAGAAGTTAATCGAAGAGAAATCACTTGATATTAATAATATTACTGGTACTGGAGAGAAGGGGAAAATCACAAAAACGGATGTAGAAAATTCTCTTTCTCAGAAGAAAGTTTTCACAGGCAAGATCAATGCTACTCCAGCTGCTCGAAGGATAGGGGCTGAGGAAAATATTAGTTTATCCGAAATTATTGGCAGCGGACCGGGTAGCCGTATTCAAGCAGGCGATGTACACAAGAAGATTCTTTCTTCGACAAAAACTGTGACAGGAAGTGATATTCCGATAATTAAAACAATCCCGCTCGTTGGTATGCGCAAAACAATCGCGCAAAATATGCAGCGGAGTATGCAGGAAGCCCCGCATATGACCTTGCAAATTGATATCTCCATGGACGCATTAGAAAATATGAGGAAAGAAGTTAACGCGGAGCAAGAAAAAAAGAGTGAGCGAGTTTCTCTTACGGCGTTCATCACAAAAGCGGTTGCATTATCATTGAAAAGAAATCCAATTTTGAACAGCCAATATTCAGAAAAGGAGATCAAAATCCTCGGGAAGATACATGTGGGAATAGCCACTGCTCTTGATGATGG
>CAZILY010000061.1:0-8176 GCA_964540175.1 uncultured Pelolinea sp.
AGATGTTGTTAATGTGTCATTAGATAAAGTTGAGTTGACTGCATCTGATACCGCACTGACAGGTAATTCGGGAAGTGCCTCAGCATCAAGATTGACATTTATGGCGGGAAACGCAATCATTGGTGCTGCAAATGAAGCTTTAGAAAAATGGAATAATGGAGAAAGACCAGCAAAATCAACATATGTTTATAAACCTCCCAAAACAACACCTTTTGACCCAGAAACAGGTGCTTGTATTCCAAATTTTTCTTATGGGTATGTTGCTGAAACAGTTGAAGTAGAAGTGGATACCGAAACTGGCAAGGTAAAGATATTAAATGTCACATGCGCAAATGACGTTGGAAAAGCGATTAACCCAATACAGGTAAAAGGGCAAATTGAAGGTGCTGTTGTTCAAGCTGTGGGATATGCTCTACTTGAGAATTTTATCCAAGAAAATGGGTTTGTGAAAACTGATAACTTAGCAACATATCTCGTTCCAACGATAATGGACATCCCCAATAAAACAGTTTCACTCATAATTGAAGAGTCAGATCCAATCGGCCCTGCTGGCGCACGAGGAATGGGTGAGATGCCATTCATACCCTTTGCCCCAGCTGTATTATCAGCTGTTCACGATGCAACTGGCGTCTGGTTTAATTCTTTTCCCCTTACCGAAGAAGTGGTGCTGCAAGGTCTTGGCCTCATTAAATAGATCTCGAATCCATATTTCGGGGATACTTCTTGCCTCTGGTGCATCAAGACGGATTAAATCCACAAAACAATTATTAATCTTCCAAAGAGAATATCTCATAAATATTGTAATTAATAAGATATTGAAATCAGAAATAGATGAGTTGTTTGTTATCCTTGGTTATCAACACGATGAAATTGCCAATGTAATTGACACAAGACCAAAAATTGTTGATAACCCTGGGTGGAAAATAGGCAAAAGTAGTTCAATAAAAACAGGTGTTAATTCTGCCCAAAGAACATCTGATGGGGTAATTTTCTTCATGGTTGACCAACCTTTCATCAATAAAGAGATAATAAATACACTCATAAATGAATTCAAGGGCTCAATCGATAATATTATTGTTCCTCGCGTTAATGGACATTTGTGTAATCCTGTTTTATTTGGAAAGAAATATTACAAGGAATTGATAGGTTTATCAGGAGAGCAGGGCGGCAAGAAGATCATAAAAAAAGCGAAAGATGTTAGATGGGTTGATTGGGAAGATGAAAGATTGTTGCTGGATATTGATACTGATGAAGATTATAAAAATATATTAATAAATTATTCGGTATCGTCTTCATAAACGGCGATCTCACGCAGTAAGGTTCGTGCTTTTTCATAATCACTTGTCTTTACAAAAATCTCGACCTCGCCAAGGGAAGTACTAGTTAGCCCATACAAAGTTCCTAAACTTTCCTCATATAAAATGGGTTCTATACCATATGAATTAAGATAGTTTTTTTTGATTTGCGCATCTAAATATCCCTGAGCAACCCAAACCAGTTTTTGCTTATTATTTTTCATTTCTTTCCATCTTTCTTGTAAGACGTTGTTTGTTTTGTTCGATTTGCATCCAATGCATTTTTTATTTATATAGTATCAATATAACATCCTAAAGCATCGCAACAACATCGCAATAAATCTAGAACTGATAAAATATTGCATCTCACATTACAATATTTTCAAAGGTTGAATTATATTAATATAATAATGGGATTTAATTCTCGATGTTTTTCTTAGTTATCACTCTTTTACTAATTTGCTCTTTATTTGATTTTTGGTACCAAAAAATACGTTTTGATATTCTGATTATCCTTCTCATAATATCTTTGATCTTTAGATTAGAAAATTACGACACACCGAAATTAATACCAGAATTGTTATTTGCAATTTCATTTTTCTCAATTCTTTACATAATAAATCACTTATTTAAAAAAACCATATCATTTGGCAAAAATAAACTGCTAAAATGCCTCCCTTCAGGAGATAAAATCCTTTTTATTTCTATTCTATTATTTTCAGGTGTAGAAAAAGGATTATTAATTATTCTGTTTGGAATGATTATTGCGTTGTTGTGGGTAAATTTACAAAGTTATTATTATAAACAAGTTGTCTGCCAAAGAAGAACCATCCCAATTTATCCATTTATTGCTCTCAGTTTGATAGTAATAAACGTTCTTTAATGGATAACTTCATTGAAATAATAAGATAACACATCCATTGCTGGTTTTCCACGGGTTGAATTAGAGGCATCCATCACGGTAACGGCAGGGTAATATCCCTGTGATACAACTCCAGTAATCCAACTCCGATCAATTATCGTGTCTAGAATTGCTGTATAAATATCTGCTTGTTCTTCTAAATCAATTGGAATACTGCCAGTGGAAATACTTTCAACCAAATCCGAGCAAGTATTACCATAATTGATACAATCGGACGCACTTCCATCCATAGAGGGATACTTAATGCCAATAATAATTGGTTTTTGATATTTGGCATATATTTTATGAATTGATTGATCTAAGACTTGTGCAAAACGATACTTCAATTTATCTATGGATGGTGAAGAACTTGAAGTAAGCGCAGAATCATTCTCAACCATAATTGCATCCACTTGTGTCAAGAATTCATAATCTATATCTTCTGCCATGTAAGATGGTAAAGAAAATATTATTTTCCCGGAAAATTCTGCCCGAACTTTTTCTGTAAGAGCACACCATTTTTCAGGAAAGTCATAAGGTGTATTTGATGGGTTGCCGTTTGGTAATCTGCCGTGAGGTAGTGCAGGTAAAATAGATTCTCCTCCAAAGATGAAAACCTCAATTTCGTTTTTCTGAGCAAAGTTAGCGTAATTTAAAATAAATTGTTCATACTGCGTAAACCACTCTAACCACCAATTATAAGAGAGAGAAGCGTTACTCCAGTAATTATTACTGGTTTGATCAGAAAACATTGGCTTTGGATATAAGGTAAAAGTTAATCCAGCGTCTTGCGCATAGTTATATATTTTCACTATTTCTTGATGGGATGGGTTTATTCCAGGTAAAAATTCTGCAGTAGAGAGTTCAGTATTACCGATGACCCAAGATGGTGAAAAGATAATATTATTTGCACCACTTATTGCGGCATCGATAAATCCCCAGTCTAAGTAGGGGAGCCATTTATAATCGTAATTATTGGTGAATTCGATGCTTTTTATAAAATTATCGTTATTAATACTTTTAGATGATTTTTCAATTTCATATGAATTGTTATTTAGCCCCACCCAATTTTCGATTTTATATACTATCCTGCGTGTTTCACTTGCTGACTTCAGGTCTAAGATATACCCATTTGCATCAAATCCAGCAGTTAAATCGTCATCTGCGTAACCGCATTGATCATTTCTACAAAAACGAAATTGGGATTGATCGAGGAATTCATATGGACTGTAGAGGGTATACACCCATTGGTTTTTCCCTGTTTTCCACATTTGGACAGGAGACATCCATACAAAAGGGTTAAATTGAATGGAAACATAATCGCCAGCAGGCGTATTACTTGGTGAAGTAACTTCAAAGGTGATTGGCGAAATTTCTTTAGAGGACCAGCTTTCAATCAAATTGAAAACTGTAATGTCTTTGTCAGGGACTATTAATTGCCGAATACGAAAATCCCCATCAGCCGAATATTCAGCGTTAACAAATCCATCTCCTAAGGAAAATTTATACCGAAGATCTGCACCGGATGGTAAATCAAGCGTGATTGAATACTTCCTGTTTCCTATATCATTCAATAACGGAGATCTTGATGAAATAATAGAAGTCATGCCATTTGTTTCTGTGTAAACATTCCCTAAAGAATAAAAATCCCCAATTAATCGCAATGGAGCTCCTTGAACTGTATTTTCAGGAACCTCCACATTAAAAGTGATTTTTACCATTTTGGCAGATTCCATCCCAAATGAGGCAGGTGTAAGAGCGTTATTCGCAATTACAGCACCTTGTTGGAAAGGTTTATACAGCCCATCTGGGTGATAAGCTACCAAATTATGTTCCCCGGCAGGTATATTCCGAATTTGGTAAAAGCCATTGTGAGCAGTAGCGGTAGTTATTCCGTTAACCGAAATAAAAATTTCAGGTATTGGCAAATTTGTTTTTGCATCATATACAAACCCGCTAATCTCGCCTACAGGAAATGCTGTACCCTCATTTGTCCAACTAGATACAATGTCTCTTGCTACTGAAGGACGATTGACAATGTAAGAACGATAATATACCTGATTGCCATCTGAACAAAATTCTATTACATCAACGTCTGATCGTTTAACATACCGGTATTTGACAAATGTTCCATTAATAGCTGGAATACGCACAAAAAGGGTCAAATCATCTTTTGATTGCATTTCGTACCGTGTTGGGTTTAATGCAATGCCAGTTACTTCATCTAAAATTTCTAAATATACAATCTCGTCATTTTTTAGTTTCTCTGGTAGGGAAACCTCGAAAACTGTTTCAGATAATGGAAGTTCTTGAACTGTCTCTTTGCTTGGATTATTGGAAATACAAGATCCAATTATGAAGCTTATCGCCAAAAGTAATAAGATCGACCGAAATATTTTATTGTGTCTCATAATACCCATTTATTAGCCTTGCTTATTTAAGCTATCCTGAAAATCATTAAGATTTGCTACCAGGCTACCCAGGACCCCATTAATAAATCGAGGTGTGCTGTCAGATCCAAATATCTTAGCTAATTCCACCGCTTCATTGATGGCAACCTTCACCGGTGTACATTTTCCGACAGCGAATTCCCACAATGCTATACGGATGATATTTCTATCGATAGAAGCCACTTGTTCCAAAGGCCATTCAGGGGCATAAGTGCCAATTACCTTATCTAAATTTTCTATAATCGGTGAAACACCTTGCACGATTTCTCGAATAAAATAATGTAGTTTTGGCTCTAAAGGATTATCCAGTAATCTTTGTTGGAGTATGGTACCAATAGGATGGCCAGTTAAATCATATTCATAAAGAACCTGCAGAGCGACCCCCCTGGCTTTGGTGCGAGATTTCATAGTCGGGTTTTATTTAGTGTAGTTAATATCCTCAATATGAATATTTATTTTACCAACATCCATTCCAACCATTTCAGTAATTGCGCGTGAAACTTTTTCCTGAATAGTTTTGCTGGTTTCGTACAAATCTACATCATTGTTAAGAACAAGATATAGGTCAGCATATACAGTATTATTTTCAACATCAATGTGAACTCCATCAGAATAATTCTTCCGAATGAGACTATGAGGTCCATACGCCATTTTATTCACTCCAGGAACGCCCAGAGCAGTCAATTTCGCGATTTTGATTAGAACACCAGGGTCAATGGTTGTGCGCCCCTGTGTACTAGAATATTCTTTCATATTTTCCACCGAGAATTACCTTTCTATTTTGTACATTATAACCCGTCATTTCACTAAAAGATTTCAAAATCCTAAGAAATTGTGCTTAAGCTGTCGGTTCTGTAAATCCAAGGATTGGTAATAAACAGCAAAATCAATTTTTCGGTTGATAGCGCTTCACGCTGAACCAATTATTTGATATTTCAACTTTTCCGTAAATATATTCATTTTCCACCTCTATTTTTCAAGATGGTATGTGTTGCATAGGGAAGGATTGCGATCCTTGGCATTTCAGGTAGAAAACCAATGGCTATGGATATAGCTTCTGAAATATTCCTCGCAGGTGTTAGCAGCAGCCTTCTCACGGTTTCCGGCTTCATTTCAGAAATTATAATAATGGGGTGATTTATTAATTGTAAGGCTAACTGGTATGCTTTATGTGGCCCGACCTTGAAGTCTTGGTTCTCAAAAGAGTTTATTACCTCAAGCGACGAGTGTTTCCCATCAAAGAAATTTTCAAATGCCTCACAACCAGGCCCCTCTGCACATGCTGCCGAAAGTATTACGACGCCATTCTTTTTCAGGAAAGCACATGCGTGTGTAATTGCTTTCTGCGATTGGTAAAAATTAATATCCTTTGGATATCCGCCCGGAGAGGCGATGACCAGGTCGTATTCGCCATCGCTTCTAACCTGACAACTGTTTGCCGATGCTTTAATTCCTTTAACCATGACCTGATATGGATCCCCATAAAAAGCTTCAACAATTTGCTTTTTTGAATTCAAAATAACATTGAAAGCAATATTGACACTTAAAATTCTGCCTATTTCCTCTACCTCTTTGCGCATAGGATTATCGTAGAATATGCCCATTTTTGCCATTGGATCAAGAATTTTATTATGATTTATTTCAATAGTTTTTCTCCCTCCAAGTCCGATGACGGCTGATTTTACACCCCCAGAAAATCCCATAAAATGATGTGGTTCAATTTGCCCAACAACCAACTTTATATCGTGAAAGAAATAATCGCTATTTATAAAAATGGGCGTTCCGCCAGTTGAATGACCAAGAAAAGTCAAATTGGCTGAATCATCGCAATCATGAGTAATCACTCTATACCTTTCGACATTCTCAATCGATAATATTTTGTATATTTCGCTTTTTGACGGACTCTTGTGAGTTCCAGTTGCAATAAAAAATGAAATATTTTCTGACGGAATTCCGAAATCTATGATTCTCTTTAATAGGGGAGGCAATAATATTTCATTTGGTATAGGTCTCGTGGAATCATTTACAGCAATTGCTACTCGTAAATTGGAGTGATTAAATAACTCTTTTTCATTTAATCCAATGCTGCTTTCCAGGGAATTTGAAATAATTTCAATTTCTTGTTCTTTTGAAAGGTAATTCTCGTTAGGCCATATATTGTAGTGCACCCCTTAAATTGGACAGATGGGATAATTAATAATACAGGAGTGCAGACATGCGAACACGTAGAACATTTAAGCCAGAATTCAAAGCCAAAGTAGTACTGGAATGTATTAGCGGTGAAAAGAGCGTCAGCGAAGCCTGCCGGGAATATCAACTCAGCCCGGTACTGGTAAGCAAATGGCGTGCTGAATTCATTGAAAATTCAGCAGACATCTTTGAGAAGAACCATAAAGGAACTGAAAACCAGAGTCAAATTGCTGATCTTGAACGCCTGGTGGGTCGGCTCACACTGGAGAATGACATGCTAAAAAAAGCCTCCAGCATCTTGCATGCACCAACCCACAGAAACAGGAAATGATCAGGATGCTCAAAGAAGCCTATCCCGTACAAAAAGCCTGCCAACTGCTGGACTACCCGCGCAGCAGTTATTACTATACGCCCAGGGTCAAGGAGGAAAGCCAACGCCTGAAACAAGCCATTCAAACTGTGGCAGGAGAATGGCCTACCTATGGATACCGCAGGATCACTGAACAGCTCAACAGGCAAGGTTGGAAGGTCAACCACAAACGAGTGTACCGTTTCATGCGCCAAATGGGTATCCAGAGGGTCAAAAAGGTACAAAAAAGAGCTACAACCAACAGCCAGCACCCATACCCCCGCTACCCGAATTTGATTCAAGGTCTGGTTATCACCCACCCGGATCAAGTGTGGGCCTCTGATATCACATATATACGTTTAGGGAGAGGGTTTGTCTATCTGGCGGTGATTATGGATCTGTTTACGCGCGGCATCCGTGGATGGAACCTGAGCTACGGGTTGGATCAGAAACTGACCCTGACCGCCCTGAGAAGAGCGCTTCAGCGCCACACACCGCACATTCACCATTCGGATCAAGGATGGCAGTATGCGGCAAAAGAATATGTTGAATTTCTGCAAAAAGCAGGGGTGCAAATCAGCATGTCGGAAACTGGAGAACCGACCCAAAACGGGTACGCGGAGCGCTTGATGCGCACCATCAAAGAAGAGGAGGTGTATCTAACAGAATATGAAGATTTCCATGATTGTTATCGAAACATTGACCGGTTCTTGAATGATGTGTATATGTGCAAGCGCATTCACTCATCATTGGGATATCTAACACCGGTTGAATTTGAGTACAATTGGAATAGGCAGAAAATGATTGTAGAGATTAAATAAAAGACCCTGATTTTGTGTCTAGTTTTTGGGGTTCATTACACCCAATGATATACTTGAAAAGTCTTATTACAAACAAATAACCAGGTGTATTTTGAAAATAGTAAAATTTAAAAATTCATCATCACCATTTACAGTTGTCAATGTAAAGTATTGTGATACTTTTTTGAGTA
>CAZILY010000062.1:0-8117 GCA_964540175.1 uncultured Pelolinea sp.
CTGCAGTCACGCTTTTGGCCTTACCGGTTTCATGTTTTCTTTCATCAATAATGCTTGTTATCCCATCATTAGGTACATTCCCGTTCATATTAATGGGAATGATCGCGGTGTGGGTGATACTTCCCTTGGCATTTTCTCCGCATGGTATTTATCTTAGTGAACTTAAAGCAACAAAATCAATAATCACCTCGGTCCGCCTTGTGCGATCACTCATGTCTGCGACGGGATCATTTTTCATGTTGCTCATTTTATTAGGATATGGATTAGATGTATTATGGTCTACACCGGAGGCGGACAATTGGATGTTGCTGATCGGCATCATCGGTCACGCGTTCATATCAACGGGGCTGTTGGCTGCTTCCTTTATTTATTATGATAAAGGGATCAAATGGTTGGAGAATTTGGTACAGCTGAAAAAACAGAAAAAGACATCGGCTGTTTCATAAGTGTTAGTTATTTCATATGGAGGATTTTGTGGCAGAGCCTGTAATCAATAATAATTCCTATAGTGCCAATGATATTCAGGTATTAGAGGGTTTGGAAGCTGTACGCCGGCGACCTGGTATGTATGTGGGTGGAACAGATCAAAAAGCTCTTCATCATCTTGTGTACGAGGTGGTGGATAATTCAGTAGACGAAGCCCTGGCAGGTGCTTGTAACCGCATCGAAGTTATTCTTCATGCGGATCATAGTGTGACTGTAAATGATAACGGGCGCGGTATTCCGGTTGAAATTCATCCAGAAAAGAAAATATCGGCGTTAGAAGTTGTGATGACAATTCTACATGCCGGTGGAAAATTTGGTGGGGATAGTTACAAGGTGTCTGGTGGTTTGCATGGCGTGGGCGTATCTGCTGTTAATGCCCTTTCCGAATGGTGTGAGGTGAAAGTACGCCGTAATGGCAAATTATATTTCCAGCGCTATGAACGCGGCCATCCCGTAGAAGCAGTAAAGGAAATTGGGACGGTAAAAGAAGGGCTCACTGGTACCAGCACACGATTCAGATATGATACAGAAATCTTCAAGGATAAAGTTGATTTCCGCTTTAATACACTTGCGCAGCGTTTTCGTGAGATGGCGTTTATCACTCGCCAAGTCGAGATCAGTCTTGTTGATGAACGTATAGAACCACACCGAAACATGAAATTTTATTTTGAAGGCGGGATTGCTGCTTTCGTTCAATACCTAAATCGCAATCGGGGAGTTCTCCATAACGTTTTCTACGTTGAGAAGGAAATCGATGGCATTGGCGCTGAGGTGGCGATTCAATATACTGAAGTTTATACTGAATCAGTCTATTGTTTTGCTAATACGATCAACACAATTGACGGTGGTACGCATCTCACCGGTTTTCGCTCCGCAATTACCCGAGTTTTGAATGATTATTCCCGCAAAAATGGTCTCTTAAAAGACGGCGACTCTAATTTCACTGGTGATGATACCAGGGAGGGAATGACAGCTATCGTAAGCATCAAGCACCCCGATCCACAGTTTGAAAGCCAAACCAAGGTCAAGCTTATGAATACTGAGGTGCAGACTTTGGTTCAGCAGGTTGTGGGTGAATCGTTCTATGAATACCTCGAAGAAAACCCATCGATCGGGAAAATGATCGTAAAAAAATGTCTCACTTCCGCCCGGGCACGGGACGCGGCCAAAAAAGCGCGCGACCTCGTTATTCGTAAATCAGCTCTGGAAAGTATGACCTTGCCAGGTAAGCTGGCTGACTGCTCAGAAAGAAACGCGGAACGAACAGAATTATATATCGTTGAGGGTAATAGTGCTGGTGGATCTGCCAAGCAGGGGCGCGACCGGCACTTCCAGGCAATTCTGCCCCTTCGAGGTAAGATCCTAAATACAGAGCGTGCCCGCCTGGATAAAGTGCTTTCCAATAAAGAAGTTAAATCGATGATATCTGCCCTTGGGACCGGGATTGGGGAGTACTTCAATTTGGAAGGTTTACGTTATGGAAAAATTATCATCATGACAGATGCTGACGTGGATGGGAGCCATATTCGTACTTTACTGCTGACCTTTTTCTTCCGCTATATGCCGCAGTTAATTGAATCTGGTCATGTCTATATTGCACAGCCCCCCTTGTATCTCCTTTCTTACCGGAAAGAGAAGCGCTATGCGTATACAGAGGGCGAGAAGGATCAGATCATAAAAGAATTTGGTGCTAAAGAAGATAAGATCACCCTCTCACGCTATAAGGGTTTGGGTGAAATGAACCCGGATCAGCTTTGGGAAACAACCATGAACCCGGAAAAGCGAACTCTCTTATTAGTAACTATCGAAGACGTCACAGCAACGGATCGCACTTTTGATATGCTTATGGGTGCTTTAGTACCTCCACGTAAACGATTTATTCAAACTCATGCCAAACTGGTTCGTAACCTGGATGTATGAATTAATAAAGGACATGGTAATGCCATGTCCTTTTATTCGCCACCTTTGATTGGGTCTTTTCTAGTCTGGCCTTTCTTCCAATGTGACATCAATAGTTATCTCTTCTCCATCACGCAGAATTGATAATGACAGGATAGTACCTGATTCACTGCGGGCGATGATGTCAGCAAGCTGCTGCATTTCGCTCATGTCTGATCCATCCACGGCTGTGATAATATCTCCACCAATCAGTACCTCTTCCCCGTTGATTTCAATTGGTTTATAGCTGCCGCGCAGACCCGCATTATCTGCTGGGCTGCCAGCAGTGACCTTTTCAATCAGCATGCCGCTTGTTTTATCAGGTAAATCCATCGCTTCTGCAATCTCATTGATAAGGTCCTGCCCATAAATACCCATCCACGCGCCGCCTGAAATTTCTTCGGGTTCAGTGGTTTCTTCAGTGGTCTGCTGTACTGGGCGGGCAGCAAGTGTCAGTTCAAGGTCAATCTCTTCACTATCTTGAATAACAGTTAGAGTGATCGTCTGACCGACAATCGTATGGCGGGCGAGAAATGCGACCAGATCTTCAAAATCATTCACAGGAATACCATCCGCGGCAATGATCACGTCACCACCTTTAAGAACTTCTACTCCGTCAACAGTTTTCTCAATAGTGCTGCCCGATAATCCTGCTTTTTCTGCTGGGCTGTCTGTGGTCACATCAATCACCAATGCGCCGCTCTGTTCGAGATCCAATTCCATCAATTCAGCGTATTCAGGGATCATATCCCTGCCGCTGATGCCAATCCAGGGTTGTTCAAATTTTCCATCTTTGATTAGGATGGGCACGATCTTCTCCACGATCACAGAGGGGATCACATATCCAACTCCAGCATTTGCCCTCACAGGTGATTCAATTGCAGTTGTGACTCCAATCAATCCTCCGCTGATATCAACCAGCACCCCTCCTGAATTGCCCGGATTGATGGCTGCGTCTGTTTGGATCACGTCCGGGATCGAATAATATAATCCACTGCCATCTGTGGATATGAGGGGTAGTGAGCGACCAATGCCGCTGATGACACCGGTTGTCATTGAACTCTCCAGCTGGAAAGGGTTACCGATTGCAACCGCGATCTGCCCCACCTTAACTTTTGTGGAATCGCTAATGGAAATTGGTACTAAACTGTTTGCTGGCAGATCAACCTTTAATACTGCCAGGTCACTGGCCGCGTCAGCGCCCACCAATTCTGCCAGTACGCTGCGGCCGTCTGAAAAACTAACGCGGATTACTTCGCCACTTTCAATGACATGGTTGTTTGTGATGATATGTCCGTCAGTGTCCCATACAAATCCCGAGCCCGCTACGCTTTCTTTGTATTCAAATGGCTCGTTATCTGGGGGAGCATTAAAATCGTAATCGAAAGGGGTTTCCGGATTTTCAAACCCTGAACCGATTACGGTTTTGGTGACTGAGATGCTGACAACTGAAGGCAGCACGTTTTCATAAATACTGATGTAGGCATCTTGCAGTGACATCAAATTGGTTAATTCGAGAGTCCCTTCCTTATCAGTGTTTTCTGAGATAATTTGCTCAGATTCACTCGCTGAATCACTTGGTGAGGATTCTTCGCTCTGTTTGGCTTCTGCTGTGGGTAGTTCCAGCTGTATGCTACCGCTGCATGCGGCTATACTGAACACCAACAAGAGACTTAATCCTGAAATGAAAACTTTCTTCTTCACACTATACCTCCAGGTATTTCTGGTAAAAAACTTATTAATATCTATCTTTTTAAAAATTTTAATCCAATTTAGCTTACAAAAAAGTAAGAGTTTTGTAAAAAAATAACAGTGAATTCTATTTCACGGTTTTGATCTCATCGGTTAGAGCGCCAAGAAGCGACCTGATTTTATTACTCGTATAACTGTCATTCAAATTTCCGTGCTCATCGATCACAGTTTGTGCATGCCGAATGGTAATTTCTGGGCGCCGGAGTACGTTGGCGTTAGCAGCGTGCAGTATCTGCCGCAGGTGCATTTGGCCCCGTGTGGTGCCAAATACGCTAGGGGACGCGCCCATAATGGCGGTTGGTTTCCCTGCTAATAGATTTCCCAATGTATCCGTCGACGCCCAATCAATGGCATTCTTGAGTACGCTGGTGAGTGAGTAATTATATTCTGGAGAGGCGATCAGTAGCCCATCTGATTGTTTGATGCTGTTGCGAAATTCATTGACTGGTGCTGGTATGCCATCCTGTGCTAGATCATCATTATACAAAGGCAGTGGGCTGAGATCAAAGATTTGCATGGAAACACAATCAGGCACCAGGTTGTATGCCGCGCGCAGTAGGGCTGTGTTATACGATGCCTTACGAAGGCTGCCGGAGATACCGAGGATTTGTGTCATTTACTATTACCTAAGGAGTAAACAATTGTGCTGGAGGGTAAAAATCACATAAATATTGAAAAGTAGCGGGAAGAGATTCGTCGGTGTATAAACTTCCTTCTTCAGCATCCAGCCAGCCGTGGAATGGCACTTCTATCCGGGTTGTTTGGTAGTTATTTACCCAGATTTGTTCTCCATTGATCCAGGTGAGCGTTGAAGCGGAAAAATCTATTTCCACTTCAAATGTTCCATCGAAATCCCAGCCACCAAATTCATCACTCTCCAATTGACTGCTTGTGGTAGTTGTGCAGAAACTGCCTTCTCCTGCGTTAAATCCATCATTCTCGTATTTTGCTGTCCCGCAAAAGTTTCCGCTGATAGTGCCTTCATCAAAATCAAAACGAAAAGGCATTGGTGAGGGATCAATACGAGCTACGGCGTAGATATTGGGTGCGTCTGAAAAAAAATCTTTCCAAAGCAAATTTCCGGAACAGGACACTTCACTGGTTGTTGAGGGTGACCAGGTGCTGACCGCATTGCTTGCCTGCATTCCATTCCCCGCTTGATTTTCATCCATTGTGATAGTGTCTTCGAAAACTTGCGCATAGGTCATTGACTTAAAATCGCCTGGTTCACATCCAATCATTGGAACGAATTCCAATTGGTCTCTTGTTGAATCACCATTTTTGTTGTAGATATGCCCATCCGCGTCGTAATGGTAAATATTCCCGTCAGGATCACTCAATAATCCGCCGCCGTGATACGTATAATCGGTCAGCTTCCCCTCATCCCCTCCCGGGTAAATCATTAATAAATCTACACATTCACCCCACTCCACATCATCCGGAATTTCTCCCCGATAAGGTTGATTAATGCTGTATTTCGCGTTAAGGTTTTCTTCCGATTCAATTACCTCCGGTGTGTCACACCCGGAAAGAAATAAAAATGCGATTAAGAATATTGCAATGAGTATTATTTTTTTCAATGAAGTCTCCTCGTGGTAGTAATGTTTAATTTATTGTATCAGCATAATAATGTAGAGATGGTGCCAATAATTCAGTACAGTTTTGAGCATATAGGTGCCTGTTTATTTAGTGTTCAAGATATCAGCTCGATTGCTTTTTCAGGGGATCCAACCGGCGTGGTACATACCTTATCTCTGCAAATGTAAACTAATGTTTCATTCTCTTTAAATCGGTTTTTGAGGATTGGCAGCTCACTACCTCTCTCGCTGCCAGCAAATAAAATGTTCGGTGAAAAATCCACTTTCATTTTCTTGGAAAAAGCAGCTGCTTCTGATCCATTTATAGCGACTTCAAAAAAAGGATGGGTATGCATGAGATAGAGCGACCCCCAGTGGCTGGTACTGCTGAGATTTTGTGCTAAAGGTTCTTTTTGATTCAAAACCATTCGATTTGAGATCTTTTCCCAGGTATCGTTTTCAAAATAACGAGAAAGAAAAAGAAGATTATGTGCGGTACTACTGTTTGAGGATGGGATTACACCATCCGTGAGTTCAATATTCCGTGTGTTTAGGTCTGTTTGTTCCTTTGAAGTGAAGAAGAAAAAGCCAGACTGATGATCGAAGAAATGATCTAAAGAATATTCCATCAACTCTTTTGCTTGATAGAGCCATTTCTCACTGAAGGTGGATTGGTAAAGGGAGATCAATCCCCCGATCAACATGCTGTAATCTTCAAGGAATCCAATAATGCTGGCTTGCCCATTTGTAAATGTATGGAATAACCCTCCGTCAGGCATGCGCACATGTGCCAGTATGAATCTTGCGGTGTCTTCAGCGGCTTTGAGGGTTTCTGGAGAGTGGAAAGCATCATATGCTTCTGCCAACCCCTGGATCATTAAACCATTCCAGGAAGTGAGGGCTTTATGATCCAGGCTGGGCCTGGTGCGCAGCTCTCTTTGATCAAACAGCTTGGATTTAATTTGAGAAATAATTTGCTTCAATTCTTTTTCTGATAAATTTAATTGAGAAGCTAATGAAACTATTGATGACTGCCTGAGCAGTATATATTGGCCGTGTTCCCACAAACCGGTTGGATTAATGTTAAAAACAATGTGCGCGATGGGGTATAAGTCCCCCAGCGTTTTTTCGAGTTCTTCCTGTCCCCAAACGGTATATTTACCTTCACCCCCTTCACTATCGGCATCTAATGAGGATGCGAATAGTCCTTCGGGCGTCTGGAGTTCACGCAGTAAAAACTTCACTGTCTCCTCCACTGTTTGCTGATAAAGTGGTTCTTTATAATGTCTGTATGCTTTACTGTACAGTGAAATGAGCTGTGCATTATCATAAAGCATCTTCTCAAAATGCGGTACTTTCCAGGTTGCGTCTGTTGAATAGCGGGCAAATCCGCCTCCGACATGGTCATAAATACCGCCCATCGCCATCCGCTGGAGAGTTAACTTGACATGGGATAGGATTGACGGATCATTATGGAGTATTCCAAAATGCAACAGAAAATTGTATAAGGAAGGCATGGGAAATTTTGGTGCTCCACGCATGCCCCCATTCTGTAAATCAAAATGGGGCTTGATTTGACTAACTGCCTCTTTTAGTAGGTTTTTGGAAAAGCTTTCCTCGTTAGAGAGAGTAATAAATGGAGCCGGCTTGCGCAGCCCTTCATCCAGCTTATCAGCGTATTGGACCAATTTCATCCGGTTTTCTTTATACTCATTTGCGACTGCGGTACATAATCTTTGCCACTGCGATCTCGGAAAATAAGTACCTCCGAAGAATGGCCTACCGTCTGGCAGCGCGAAGGCATGCAGAGGCCATCCTCCACTTCCGCTCATCGCCTGCACTGCCTGCATGTAAACTGCGTCCACATCCGGGCGCTCCTCACGGTCTACTTTGACGCACAGAAAATTATCGTTCATTATCTTTGCGGTTTCCTCGTTTTCAAAGCTTTCGTGTGCCATCACATGGCACCAATGGCATGCCGCGTATCCGATGCTGATCAGCAGCGGTTTATCTTCTTCAACAGCGCGTTGGAGAGTGTCATTATTCCATGCGTGCCACTCAACTGGATTGTGGGCGTGCTGCTGCAGATAGGGGCTTGATTCGTTGATCAATGCGTTGGTGAATTTTTTGTTATGCATAAAGGGCTTTCCTTTTAATAAATATTCTATATATAAAGGTTCCAAAAATGTATAAAATATCTATTAGAAAGGTATTAAGGATGAATTATGGAAATAAATAATATTCCTGCTGTCACAAGGGCGAAAATGATTGAGGTTGATCGTTTGATGATCGAAGAATATAGTATCACACTGCTGCAGATGATGGAAAACGCGGGGCGTAATCTCGCGGAATTAACAAGAGGAA
>CAZILY010000063.1:0-8116 GCA_964540175.1 uncultured Pelolinea sp.
TCTGAGTACACACCACGAATTACTCCCGTTTCCCCATCAGAAACTGTTGAAATAAATTCATTTATTACTGCATTAGTGTCAGTTTCTTCACCAGATTGCTGGATATCCCGCACAGTGCCAAAATTTATTGGATCTGCTGAAAAATATGGGGATAAAATATCGGAGCTTATTCCACCACCGCCGCTGGAAAGTGGAATAAACTCTCGATATTGGACCGATCCTTGTAATATCAAGGATCCAAATATCAATAAAGTTAATAAAAATCTTCTCTTCTGTCTAGCTCTCATCATCATCTTCCTTTAAGACAAGAGCCTCGACATTTTCAGCCTATGAAACAGCCAAATATTCGGTTTAGCATTGTTTACGTTTTCGGTAGCCAGGCGACCTTGCCCATTATTGGGTTTAGGTCCTTGGCTTTGCGTCCCCAACTTTCGTTGGGTTTGCCCTTGTCGGACGTAATAAATTGTTAATTTTCTAAAAATACAATAAAAAAGCGGACTTGAAAACCAAGTCCGCTGATGATTTAAATAAAAAGATTTCGGCGGCTTGGCGATCGTAACTGTAATTACAGCCTTAGACCCATAGCTTTGCGCCCCCAGCTTTCACTGAGTTTGCCTTTGTCGTATCCCTATTTCAAAGTACTAATAACAATATAGCATATTTATATTAATATTTCAAGTATGAGCTTTTTTAAATCCTCATTTCTAAAAAGGATATAATTACCAAAAGATCATCCAAATATCATTTTTTGAGGTAAGTTGAAAAATACTATCGAGACAAAAAGAGCAATTGAAAAAGCATTTCTCATGGGAATATCCATCAAAGGTTCAAATGAGTATATGTCTATTGAAGACTCATTACAAGAACTTGAATTACTCTCTAAAACTGCGGGGCTGGAAGTTGTTGGCATTGAATCACAAACACTATCTAGACCAAACCCTGCTACTTTTATAGGTTCTGGTAAAGTAATTGAAGTTAAAATGCTCGCAGAAAGTTTAAAAGCAGATGTAATAATATTCGACACTGAATTATCACCAAGAAACTTCAGGGAATTAGAAGAATCATTTGGTAACAATATCAGAGTTATTGATCGAACAACATTGATACTCGACATATTCGGGCAGCACGCACACACAAGAGAGGGGAAATTACAAGTCGAATTAGCGCAATATGAATACTTATTACCTCGTTTAACCAGAGCATGGTCTCACCTGGCACGACAAGCTGGCGGCGGCGGGGGGCGAACTGGCAGTTCAGGTGGTGTTGGGTTGCGTGGTCCTGGTGAAACACAATTGGAAGTTGACCGGCGAAGAATTAAAACAAAGATAAGCCGATTAAAAGAAAACCTGCAAAAAGTAAGGCGTCATAGGCAGCTTCACCGGAAAAATCGAAAATCATCACAACTACCAGTTGTCGCATTGGTTGGATATACCAATGCGGGAAAATCTACTATCCTTAACCTGCTCACAAATGCGAATGTTCTTACAGCAAACAAATTATTTGCAACACTTGATCCCACAACCCGTCGTCTATCCCTCCCATCCGGCAATGTCGTTTTATTAACAGATACTGTTGGGTTTATTCAAAAGCTTCCCACCAATCTAATTGCCGCATTTAGAGCCACTTTAGAAGAAATTTCAGAAGCAGATCTACTTTTGCATGTGATTGACATTGACCACACGAACACAATCGCGCAATGGAATTCTGTTATGAAGACCTTGATAGATATTGGCGCAGGGAATATCCCGGTATTAACAGTTCTAAATAAAATCGATAAATCTGAAAAGCATGAGGAAATAAAAAAAAGATATCCGGAATATGCAGATGGTATATTAATATCTGCGCTGAAAACAATCGGTATTGATCATCTCTTATCTGAGATTGATCAAATACTTTTCGAGAAGTACACAAAAATTACCGCAAAAATCCCATATAAAAATGGCAAGCTGATTTCTCTATTTCATCAATTTGGAAAAATAGAAAAGATAGAACATGGAGTAGGTTCTGTTCTTATTAGCGGAAGCATTCCTGGGCGAATGATTGCTGATTTTGAGCGATTCAAACCACGGGAAAGAACCATTAAATGAAAAAACCGGTATAACCGGTTTTCTTTATTTTTATTATTTTACTTTACTTCTGCTTCAACACTTATAACTTCACGTCCTTTATAAAAACCACAATTTGGGCAAACTGTATGCGGCAATCTCGACTCTCCGCAATTACTGCAAGTCACAAGATTTCTTGCCTTTAAAGCATCATGCGCCCGCCTTCGGTCTCTACGCCCTTTTGAAATCTTTCTTTTTGGTAATGGTGTCATTTCAATTTTCCTTCATAAAACAATCAATAATTAAGAGTCCAAATTATAATTTCATAGCCTTGATCTTGTCAAGCAAATTATAATTGGTTTTTTCTCATAAAGGAAATGATGAGTGTATAATACACTTTGCTTTTAATAAATTCTAGGAGTGCATACTTTATGCGTAATAAATGGTTTTACAAATTATTTTCCTTGATAATGATTTGCTTGGTTATTCTAATTGTCTTTCCTGGATTCGATGATCTAAAGTTTAAAATTTTCAAACGTAAATTTGAGCCTGTATTGGGTTTAGACCTAAGGGGTGGTATGCAGGTTGTTCTTCAGGCCCCAGATGGATATGACATAGATCAGGAAACCTTACAAGTAGCTTCCGCGATCTTAGAGAACCGTAGTAATGCCCTTGGTGTGAGTGAAGTAAATTTTCAGATTGCCAGTGATAATTACATCGTAGGAGAATTTCCCGGCCTGGAAAATGTTAATGAAGTGATTGAGATTATCAAACAAACTGGCATGCTCGAATTTGTTGATCTTGGTGATGAGTATCTTTTACCAGGAACAATAATACGAACTGATTACGGGATTACTACTGATTCGAACGAATTAGAAATTGAACCTACCCCAATTCCTTTATCTATTGGACAGCCTGATATTGATGTGGAGAAAACCATTTCAGGAAATATGTATCATACAGTAATAACCGGTGCTGATTTGGATTCAGTGAGTATAGCTCCCCCGCAACGCCCAGGTGAAGGGTATATTGTTCTCTTTCGTTTAAAACCTGAAGGTACAGAATTATTTTCATATCACACAAAAAATAATACGGGGAAACTACTTGCTATCGTTTTAGATAAAGAAATCATTTCAACACCAGTTATTTCCCAGGCTATTGAAGATGGGGAAGGTGCAATCAGTGGGTCTGGTGAAAATGCATTCACTCTTGAAGACGCAAACAATCTGAGGGTTACCCTATTTTACGGAACCCTCCCTGTCTCCTTGGAAATTGCAGAAAGTAGAGTGGTAGGACCTTCATTAGGACAGGATTCTTTAGAAAAAAGTCTCCTCGCAGGTCTGATAGGTTTTTCAATTGTTTGTTTATTTATGGTAATTTACTATCGCGCGCCCGGCGTAGTTGCTATAATTTCTATTATCTTTTTTGCAATGATAAATTATGCAATATATTTATTAATTCCAATTACATTGACTTTGCCTGGTATCGCTGGTTTCCTCCTAGGCATTGGGAGTGCCCTCGACGCGAACATCCTACAATTTGAACGGATTAAAGAAGAGCTAAGGAAAGGCCGATCCATTACACAAGCTGTTGACCTGGGGTGGAGACGTGCTTGGCCATCTATACGAGACTCAAATTTAGCAACGATTATCACAAGCGCAATTCTTTTCTGGTTTGGTTCAACTTTTGGGGCAACCATTGTTAAAGGATTCGCCTTGACTCTGGCATTAGGCGTTAGTGTAAGTTTATTTACAGCACTATTTATTACACGGGAATTACTAAACTCTCTGATTCCCTTACTCAAAGACCGTGATAAATCAAATTGGTTTGGAATTTAAAAGGCAGCAATCAACATGATGAATATATTAAGTAAACGATACGTTTTTTTCGCATTTTCTTTGTTATTAATTATCCCGGGATTGGTGATCATTGGTTTAAATGGCCTTCCACTTTCCATTGATTTTCTCGGAGGATCATTAATAGAACTTGAATTTGATTCGCAAAAAGCTCCAAGTTTTTCCGAAGTCCAATCTTTGTATGAATCAATTGGGATAAATGATGCTCAAGTGCAGATTTCTTCTGAAGAAGAGAGAGAAATCCTTCTCATAAAATCGTCATCATTAGAACAGGATCAATACACATCGATCATCTCTTATCTAAAAGGCAACTACGATGAGCTTTTAGTCGAACGGAGATTTAATACTGTCGGGCCTTCTATCAGTCAATCGGTTACTCAAAGAGCTCTCTTAGCTATCTTAATTTCCTCTATTGCAGTTCTTCTATACATTACTTTCGCATTTCGGAAGATAGATCATGCATTTCGATTTGGTGTATGTGCAGTTATTGCAATGATTCATGATATCTTGATTGTCATTAGCCTTGGTGCAATCGGTAGCCAAATCTTTGGTTGGCAAATGGATTCTTTATTCCTTACCGCATTATTAACTGTTATTGGTTTTTCCACACAGGACAAAATCGTTGTTTTTGATCGGATAAGAGAAAACTCTCCTTTATTACGAAAAATCAGTTTTGAACAGTTAGTTAACCACTCTATCATCCAATCTCTGCAGCGATCAATAAACACACAATTAATGACTGTAGAATTCCTTTTGCTTTCTTTAGCACTTTTCGGAGGTGAGACGCTTCGTGAGATGTGTATTATTTTACTTGTCGGTTTGCTCAGTGGAACATATTCTTCAATTTTCATCGCTGCACCTATACTCGTTGTATGGGAAAATAAAGAATGGAAAACTTGGTTTAGAAAACCACATGCTTCAAAAGCATAAACTTGTTACAAAGGTTCTGTTCAGAAATGACAAACAGAACCTTTTTTATTTCTGAAAATCGGCTACTATCAATAAAAAGGATTCTCCATGAGAGATAAAGTTGTATTAATCACTGGAGCAAATGGTGAAATAGGCCATGGTTTAATTTCGAAAATTGGGAAAGAAAAACAGGCGAAAATTGTTGCTCTTGACCTGAAACCACTTGATGAAACTTTGTTGGCATTATGCGACCGTTTTATCCAAGGGGATATTTTAGACAATATGTTGCTTGGCAGGTTAATGGCTGAATATGAAATCACGACAATTTTCCATCTGGCTTCAATCTTATCTACAAAATCAGAATACACACCTGAAGCAGCCCATAAGGTCAATGTTGAAGGTACCATAAATTTATTAAGGTTGGGTGTTGAATTAGCGCAATGGCAGGGCAATCCCGTAAAATTCATTTACCCTAGTTCAATTGCAGTGTACGGTTTACCAGATATTGACACAAAGATTCACGAAGGGAAAATTAAAGAATATCAATGGTGCACACCTATCACAATGTATGGGTGCAATAAAATCTATTGTGAACATCTTGGTAGATATTATTCAAGGAATTATCGTCAATTAGCTAAAGACCGTTCCAAAAATTCAATTGATTTTAGATGCATTCGGTTCCCAGGATTGATAAGCGCGGACACTCTTCCTACCGGAGGAACTAGTGACTATGGCCCAGAAATGCTACATCACGCAGCCCAGAATAAACCGTACGAATGTTTTGTCCGAGATAATACTCAAATACCTTTTATGGCGATGCCAGATGCAATTAAAGCTTTACTATCCTTAGAAGAGGCTCCATGCAATTCACTTTCTCAATTGATCTACAACGTCACAAGTTTCTCACTGAGCGCTGCAAAAATTCGGCAATATGCCATCAAAGCATTTCCTGATTCAGAAATAAATTATAAAATTCATTCAAGCCGTCAGGCAATCGTTGATAGTTGGCCAATTGATGTAGACGATTCACCGGCCAGGAATGATTGGGGTTGGGAACCAGATTATGACATGGATCGTTCATTTAACCAATATTTAATTCCCGCAATTCGTGCCCGCTATTCCTAACCCAAAGATTGATTAATATGTCAATATGCAAACAAGAATAGCAAGTCGTTCACATTAGTTCCAGTTGGTCCAATTTTCACAAGGTTGCCGGTTATTCTAAAAAAGTTATACGCGTCATTGTTTGCCAAATATTGCTCATGGTTTAACCCTTTTTCTTCAGCTCTTGTTTTCGTTCTTCCAGTTACGAATGCACCCGCAGCATCGGTCGGGCCATCTTCGCCATCTGTTGCTATGGTTATTAAACAACAGTCAGGTAAATTATCAATTTGCCCAACCGCCCCTAATGCCAACTCCTGATTTCTTCCTCCTTTTCCGTTTCCAGTAATTGTCACTGTTGTCTCTCCACCCGCAATAAGGCATGCTGGTTTTTTTATTAGTTTATCGGTCTCCACCATGTTAGTTAATATTGACCCAAACACTTTCCCCACTTCTCGTGCTTCTCCTACTAACTTGGTTGAAAGGATAGCTGTGTTGTATCCGGATTTTTTCGCTGCTCTTTCTGCGGAAGCAATTGCTGTGATCAAACTTCCAATAATATTATTGGATATTTTGCTCATTACCTCGTCTCCAGATTTGACTGTCTCCTGCAAATCACCTTTCATGCCTTTTTTTAGGTAATTGATTATGCTTTTAGGAATCTCATTTTCAATTTTGTATTTTTGTATAATTTCCCAGGAATCATTATACGTAGTTTCATCTTTTGATGTAGGGCCAGATGCTATCATCGAAATTTCGTCTCCCAGAACATCAGAGAGTATTAATGTCTCCATATGTGCCGGATAAGTCATTCGAGCTAACCCTCCTCCCTTAATCATGTCAACATGCTTTCTTATGGTGTTTATTTCATGAATATCTGCGCCACATTTTAATAATGCAGTTGTAAGATTTGTAACATCATGCAAGGTTATCCCTTTGGGCGGCAGTACCATTAATGCTGATCCGCCCCCAGAAACCAGATTAATTATTAAATCGTTTTTAGTTACTTCTTTTAGAAAAGATATTAATTTTTTTGTGCTTTCTAAAGATTGTCCACTTGGTATAGGATGTCCGCCATAACATATCTGTATCTTGTCCCCAAATCCATTTACGTTATTATTATTTTTATGTTTAGCTATTAATAATCCCGATGTAATTCTATTGCCGATCTTATCGAATACTGCCTCTGCCATCGGAATCACTGCTTTTCCTACACCAATTACATAAATATCATTTATCTTATTAAGATCAATCTTTTTTTCAAATATAAAAAGATTGCTTCCTTGAATGTCGATTTTATTAGCAACGCATTGATATGGACTTACAGATAACAGTGCTTGCTTAACAATATAGTTAATATCTTTTTCTAATTTTTCATTTAGTGATTCGAGAGATATTTTCATGATTTATTTCCGTATTTTCAAGCTTTTTATCATTTTACACCTTTGCTATATAAATTAACACAAAACCGGTGTAAAATATTGTGTTGTGAACCAAATATGTTGAAAATGTCATTCGTTAATCTTTGCGGCACATTCATAATTTATTGAGTGAGTTTGCAAACTATCAAAAACTATCAGGTTTTGGAGGTGTTTACGTGGTAAATATTGAATTATTAAATAGTTTGTTTCAACCCAAATCAGTTGCTGTAATTGGTGCTTCTGCAACTCCCGGTAAAATAGGATATACAGTACTAGATAATTTACAAAAGAGTAAATATAAAGGTGGTATATATCCTGTCAATCCAAAATCCGATGAAATTTTAGGGTTTAAATGCTACAGCAGTATTCTTGATGTCAAAGAACAAATTGACGCGGCAATTATCACAATTCCTGCAAAGTTCGTCTCACAAATAGTGGATGAATGTGGTGAAAAGGGCATTAAAGGTTTGATGATAATTACCTCCGGTTTTTCTGAAGTAGGTTTTGATGAACTTGAAAAAGATATTGTCGTGAAATCCCACAACTACGGTATGCGAGTTTTAGGTCCAAATATTGTAGGTGTGCTCTCAAATTCCGACGACTTTAATGGATCCTTTGCGCCATTCCTTCCGTTCAAAGGTTCTGCATCTCTCGTTTCTCAAAGTGGCGCTCTTCTTATTGGAATCGATGCGCAGACATACGTTCGTGGTATTGGGTTTGATAAATTAATTTCTATTGGCAACATGTCTGATGTTAATTTCGCTGATACTATTGAATGGTTAGA
>CAZILY010000064.1:0-8072 GCA_964540175.1 uncultured Pelolinea sp.
AATATGAGATCCAAGAAGTCGCTTGTCCATTTTACAAAATTGGAAAAGATCATCCAGAAATCTGCCTTTTTGACCAAACCTTGATCGCAAATATGCTGTCAATTTCTGAAGAAGATGTCGTACGAATAAAACACCGGGATAATCACTGCTCTTTCAAAATATTCAAAACAAACTAGCCATGGAACAAGAAAATAAAACAAATCACCCGCATTGGGATATTGAAGAGACCCATGCAGGCAAAGTTGAAGAGATCAAAAGCGCCTTCCGAAAGGTCCGGGATCCAGAAATTGGCATGGATATCATTCAATTAGGTTTAATTCGAAATGTTACTATAACCGATGAAAAAGCCAAAATTGACATGATTCTAACCACTCCGTATTGCCCCTATGCACCTATGCTGATGGAATCAGCCCGAAAGAAAGCAGAAGCAGTGATTGGACTTCCAACAGAAATAAAATATGGGGGAGAAGTTTGGAATCAAAGCATGATGGAGGATGACACCTCATTTAATTGGGGGCTTTTTTAAACAAACTAATATTATAAAGAAGGAGCTGGTAACCAGCTCCTTCTTGTTTTTTTAAATAATTCCAAGGGTTTTCCCCACATCATGAAAAATCTCCAATACCTTATCAATTTGTTCATTGGTTTGGGTAGCCATATAACTAGTTCGCAGTAACTGCATTCCTTGTGGAACAGCTGGAGATATTACCGGATTCACAAACACACCCTTCTCAAATAAGCCCTTCCATGTCTGGAACGTCTTCTTATCATCCCCAATTATCACAGGGACAATTGGTGTAACTGACTCACCCACATTAAAACCCATGCGTTTTAATTCCTCTCGCATCCTTTCGGCAATAGCATTAACACGGTCTACAAGTTCTGGTTCTTTGCGAATAATATCTAATGCCGCAAGAGCAGCCGCAGTATTTGCTGCTGGAATACTGGCACTGAAAATTAGTGAACGGGCATTATGTTTAATATAATGGATAATGTCTTCATCGCCCGCAATAAATCCACCCAATGACGCGAAAGACTTGCTGAATGTGGACATTATCAAGTCAACTTCGTCTTCAACGCCAAATTGAGCTGCAGTACCGTGTCCTTTTCCAGTCACACCCATTCCATGGGCATCATCGACCATGATACGAGCAGAATACTTCTTAGCCAAAGGTAAAATTTCCGGTAAGTCAGCCAGATCACCACCCATGCTGAAAACACCATCAACAACAATTAACTTTCCAAGATTTTCTGGAATTGATTGAAGCACTCTTTCTAAATGGTCGATATCATTGTGCCTATAACGCTCAATCTTGCCATAACTTAAACGGGCGCCATCAACGATACTGGCGTGATCATCCTTATCCAGAATTAATACATCACTCCTTCCAGTTAGGGCACTTATTGTTCCAAGATTAACCTGCATTCCAGTGGAAAATATAATCGAGTCTTCCTTTGAAACAAATTCCGCCAGTTCTTTTTCCAGTCTTTCATGCAACGCTAAGGTTCCATTAAGAAATCGAGATCCTGTACAAGAAGTTCCATATCTTTCAATTGCATCTTTAGCCGCCTTTTTAACTTTCGGATTCGTTGTTAAACCCAGATAGTTATTCGACCCGCACATTATTAGCCGCTTGCCTTCAAACTCTACCTCAGTCCCTTCATTTTCATCGAGAGGAAGAAAATAAGGATAAGAACCCTCTTTGATCAAATCCTTAGCTTTAGTATATTGGTAACATTTTTCAAAGATATCCATATAATTTATCCCTTGCCTTTACAAATATATAAACATAAAATAAGATTGTGAGATACGGGAACCTTACATCCCAATTATATCTGTAATGGAAAATTATATTATGGAAAAAAAAGCATTTGGTGCAATTGAACTTGGCGGTACGAAAACCTTTGTATTAATCGCCAAAGACAGATCAAAGATTTACTCAAGAAAAATATTTCCAACTTTATCCCCTAAGCAGACCATTATGGACATTAGTAATTTTTTCCAGGAACAAACTAATGCGTTTAATGTGAAATTAGAATCTATAGGAGTTGGCAGTTTTGGCCCATTAGACCTAGATCCAGAATCTAAAACCTTTGGATATATTACATCTACACCCAAACTAGAATGGCGATTTACCAACCTTAAAGGGGAAATAGAAAATGCTTTGCAAACACCAGTAGTAATAGATACCGATGTTAACGCCTCGGCTTTAGGAGAGTTTCAAAGCTTATTGGACCAAGATATAAATTGCTTTGTTTATATAACAATTGGAACAGGAATAGGCGGGGGGTTCATTATTAATGGGAAATTAGTACACGGGTTAGTACATCCAGAATTTGGGCACATTAAAATTCCACATGATAAGCGTATTGACCCCTTCATAGGAATTTGCCCCTATCACCGTGATTGTTTTGAGGGATTAGCAAGCGGCCCAGCCCTTGAAGAGAGATGGCATATTTCCCCTAACCTGCTACCTAAACATCACATGGCGTGGGAACTCGAAGCCGACTATATTAGTTTGGCTTTAATGAACTTGATTTGCACCATATCTCCGCAGAAAATCATTCTTGGTGGCGGAGTAATGCACCAAAACCAATTGTTTGAAAAAATTCACCGAAAAACCCGGAATTTATTAAACAATTACATTAAAAGCAAATATCTTGAAGATCATATTCACGAATTAATTACCCCGCCCCAATTAAAAAATGACTCGGGGATTCTTGGAGCTCTGGACTTGGCAATGAATAATTCTAGGTAAATTTTCTGTTTTTATTTGAAAATTTTGATTAAATCATTTCCAAGCAGTGTCTTTTGTCTCAAATGAATTCGCAACACACGGCGGTTATTCTTTTCAAGCGCCTGCATATCTCCCAACGCTTGCGCTTTTTCCAATACGGAAAAATTCATTCCTTCACCAGGAATCTCAAAATCAATTGGTGTGTCTTGTGAAATGATCAAGAACAATCCATTATTCTTCCCGCCTTTATGAAGCTGCCCGGTAGAATGTAAAAACCTAGGTCCAAAACCCAAAGTTACAGGGACAAAATACCTGCTTAGAAAATGGTTTCTTAATTGTTGAAGAATGTTCTCGTACGCTTCAATTCTTGGTAAAAATGCGTTAATGCTTATATAGTCTCCTGCATTAACTGTGAAGAATTCTTCAGTTATTTCCTTTATTGTTTGTTCTGACTCCATGTTTCCAAAAACTGAATACTCGCTATTTGAAAATAGAAGATTCCCTTCCTCCAGAATCGGATTTCGCTTGTACGCACTTATCATTCCACGAGTAATCAATTTGCTTTCTTGTACATTAGGTTGGTTGAAAGGATTTACCTGAATAAAACTACAAGCTGCCGCAATTGCGATTTCCCATTTATAAATTTCAGCCGCAATGTCAAACTTATCGTCAAAATATGAAACAATAACCGGATGATTTAGATCAACCAAAGCGTCTACCAGCCCATCCAGTTCTCCACTGCTGCGTAAGTAATAAAAAACCCGATCGTTTGAGTAATCTACTGCGGGAACAATTGGTTCACGATCTATTGGAAGTATTCCTTTACCTGATTTTCCACTGCTTTCTGCGACAAGCTGTTCCAGCCAGGAACCAAAAGCGTTATAGACAGGGTCAGTAAAAATTGTCACTTTATCACGATTGTCAAAATATGCTTCAGTAATAACTGCGCCTAAAGCAAATCCAGGGTTTTTCTCTGTAGGTGATGAGCGGCTGCATTTCATCCGCATTCGATTTGCTGCATTGAGAAATTGATGCCCATCTATTCCAGCCAATACTAATGGGACAATTCCAAAAGCGGTCAGTGCGGAATACCGGCCTCCAACATTCGGATCAGCATTGAAAACTCTACGAAAGCCCTTGTCTAACCCCAATTTCTCAAGTGGTGTACCAGGATCCGTAATTGCAACAAAATGCTCTCCTGGTGATTTTTCATTCACTTCTTCCACTAATTTCCAAAAATAGGCGAGAAGCGCCTTAACTTCAGCAGTTGTTCCAGATTTGCTGCTGATTATAAAAAGCGTTTTTCCAATGGGTATTTCACGTGTTTTTTCATCAATTTGAATTGGATCTGTCGAATCCAAAATCGAGAGAGCTAACGCGCTTTCTCTCGATTTCTCCCCTTCTTTGAATACTTTACTAAAAACTTCTGGGGCTAAAGAAGACCCACCCATCCCAAGCACCAATGCATGAGTAAATCCATCTTTAATAAGTCCCTTCAACAGATCTTCTGCTTCATCAATAATCGCTCTACTTGAGATAGGTGCATCAATCCATCCCAATCTATGTAACACCTCATCCACCTCAGATATTTCTTCTGTCCAAAGCGCTGCATCATGAGCAAAGAATTTCGCTGGAAAACCCCCGGATTCAAGGACCTCCATACGTTTTTCTATTTGAGCATTTAAACCACCTAAAGATCTTTGGAAAAAATCATATTGGTTATCTATTGCTTCAAGGAGATCTTCTTGTGCAGAAATGAATGCGGCAACACCTTCTGCTTCCAGTTCAATCCATACTTCCTTAAAGTTAACACCGATATCCTTCAGTTTATTTTCTAAATTTCTAAATTCGCTTTTTCCTGTCGAGTAATTAACTACATCACATTTTCCATGGTCTAAAAATGCATTCAGGGTATGAGGCGGAACAGTATTGACTGTATCAGGCAGAAGTAATTCTTCAACATAGAGCACGTCTGAATAGTTCGCATTTTTTGTTCCAGTTGATGCCCAGAGAGGTCGTTGAATATTTCCGCCTTTCTCAGCGATTTCCTTAAAACGTTTTGAGTTTCTTGAATCATTAAATTCTTCATATGCGTAAAGAGCATTCAGAACAGCTATTTTTCCAAGATACGGTTGAACTTCATTTTCAGTAACTTTTCCAGATTGGATAATATCCGCAACCTTCGATTCAATTTTCACATCCAAACGTGACACAAACAATGAAGCGACTGAATGAATTTGGTTAATTGGTAAGTTATTTTTAATTCTTTCCTCTAACCCAGAGAAATAAGCATCTATTACCTCCAAATATCTATTAACAGAAAAAATTAGTGTGATATTTATATTAATGCCAGATGCTATCAATTCTTTTATGGCAGGAATCCCCGCAGGCGTTGCGGGTACTTTGATCATCAGGTTTTTTCTGTCAACCAATTTCCATAATCTTTTTGCTTCTTCAATTGTAAGATCAGAGTTATTAGCATTTTCTGGATCCACTTCTAAACTTACATAACCATCAACTCGCTTTGTTGCTTCGTATGTGGGATATAAAAGATCTGAAACATCTCGAATATCTTCGATAACTAAACGTTCGTATATTGACTTGGTTTCTAATCCTGCCCAACTCATTGATTGGATATCCATGGAATAATCAGTACCATTGGTTATTGCCTTTTTAAATATTGACGGATTAGATGTTAAACCAAAAATCACTTCTTTCTCAATTTGATCCCTCAACCACCCATTCTTAATTAGATTTCGTCCAATATTATCAAACCAGATTGATTGCCTTAATTGATGCAGTTCTTTACTTTTATTCATTTTAAGAATTCTTCTTCTATTTGTTTGATTTTATTTATTCTTTTTTTATATCTATCTACATCCCACGGTTTAGCGTCAAGAAAACTGGCAACAAGTTCTTGGGCTAAAGCTGGCCCAATCACCTGCCCAGCTAAACACATCACATTCATCGCATCATGCTCAACACCTTGATGAGCAGAATATACATTGCTGATTAGCCCACCATATATTCCCTTCATTTTATTCACTGTAATACAGACACCAACACCAGAACCGCAAATCGCAATACCACGATCCGCCTGTCCATTAATTATCGCTTTACCTACTTTTTCTGCGTAATCAGGAAAATCAACTCCTTCAGTATTTGTTGTTCCGAAATCAATCGGATCATGTCCCGCATCTCTTACAGCTTTTATTACTGCTTCCTTGATGACAAATCCCGCATGATCACAACCTATAGCTACGCGCATTAGTTACTTCCTTTTTCTAACAGTTTCTTAGCAGTTTGATATACGTTGTCTAATGTAAAACCATATTCTTCAAAAAGCTTTTTACCTGGAGCAGATGCTCCAAAGGTCTCAATAGATAAAATTCCACCTTTCTCACCCACCCATTTTTCCCATCCCAACCCAATCCCTGCTTCGACTGATAATCTCGCTGGGATTGTTGGATCTAAAACGGAATCGATATATGTCTGTGGCTGCTTTTTAAATAAATCCCAGCTTGGGAAAGATACCAACCGCACACCATATCCATTATCCGCCAGTTTCTGACCAGCATCTATGATCAACTGCACTTCCGATCCACTTGCCATTAAGATGATGTCAGGTTTCTTCTCCCCAATATCCGCAATTACATATGCTCCATTGTGTAGTCCTTTCGCCGAAGCAAATTTTGAGCGATCAATTGTCGGAAGATTCTGACGGCTGAAAACAAGAACTGTTGGGCCAGAACGCCTTTCAACAGCCGAGATCCAAGCTTCGCGTACTTCATTTGCATCACTAGGTCGAATAACAGATAAATTTGGAATTATCCGCAATGATACAAGATGCTCAACAGGTTGGTGAGTGGGCCCATCTTCTCCTAAGCCAATGCTGTCATGTGTGTAAACCCATATCGTGTGTAGATGCGAGAGAGCAGAGATGCGAACTGCCGGCCGCATGTAATCTGTAAACACTAAAAATGTCGCACCATATGGCAGTATCCCACCATGGTATGCCATCCCATTAACAATCGATCCCATCCCATTTTCGCGTACTCCAAAATGGATATTTCTTCCAGAGGGATTATCGGATTGAAATGCTGTGCTGGATTTTAACCACGTGTTATTAGATGGCGCTAAATCTGCTGAACCGCCAACAATCTCAGGCATAGAATCTGCAATAGCATTCAAGACAGTACCGGATGACTTTCTGGTTGCCATGCCCTTTGCGTCTGTTTTGAAATCCGATAAATTATCTTTCCAGTGCTTTGGAAGTTCTCCGGAAAATCTGCGTTTTAATTCATCTGCAAGCTCTAAATTATCTTGTTGATATGCTTCAAAAGCAGCCTGCCATCTTGATTCAGCTTTTTCTCCATCCACTTTGATCTCACGGAAATGGGCCAGGACTTCTTCTGGCACATAAAAATCAACATCTGTCGGCCAACCCAAGTTTTGCTTAGCTTTTCGTAATTCTTCCACACCTGGAGGAGCTCCATGCGCCGCTGCAGTCCCTTGTTTAGTGGGCAATCCATAACCAATCTGGGTTTTACAAATGATTAATGAAGGCCGTGGATCTGCTTTTGCGTTTTCGATTGCCAAATCGATTTCATCCACATTATTCCCATCTACAACATGCTCGACATGCCAACCGTAAGCCTTAAATCGGGCTGCCCGATCTTCTGTAAACGTAATGTCAGTAGACCCTTCAATTGAAATGCTGTTATCGTCATATAGATAGATCAATTTACCAAGTTTAAGGTGACCTGCTAAAGATGCAGCCTCTGACGTCACCCCTTCCATAAGGTCGCCATCTGTAACAATCGCATATACGAAGTGATTAATTACCTCAAAACCAGGTTTATTGAATATTGCTGCCAGATGGGCCTCTGCCATCGCCATTCCAACTCCATTGGCAAAACCCTGCCCCAGTGGTCCTGTTGTAGTTTCTACCCCTGGTGTAAGCCCAAATTCTGGATGGCCGGGAGTTTTACTCCCCCACTGGCGAAATCTCTTCAATTCATTTAATGACAAATCATAACCAGAAAGATATAAAAGGGAATATAACAGCATTGATCCATGACCACCTGACAATACAAAGCGATCTCTATCTAACCAATCAGGGTTCGATGGATTGATCTTTAAATGACGCTTCCAAACTGTGTACGCAATTGCTGCGGTTCCCATTGGAAGGCCCGGGTGACCAGAATTTGCGGTTTGCACACCGTCTGCTGATAAGAAACGAATTGTATTAATTGCATCATTTTGTAAATTTTTAATTATTGTCATATTCATCCTTGTATTTATTAATGGAATATAGCAATTTTACCATGCGTG
>CAZILY010000065.1:0-8017 GCA_964540175.1 uncultured Pelolinea sp.
ATTTGATTAAATGGGCAAAAAACGACAACGATCTGGATGCTTTGAGGAATGATTTGGATTTTAAGGCACTGTTTCCGGCAAGCTAAGCATCTTTTCCTGGAACCACTTTTTTTCTATAGGCCTTAATTTTTGCTCGTTTCTTTTTTGAGTCCACACGCTTCTTGCGGGCATTCATTGAGGGCCGCGTCTTTATGCGTTTTTTTGGGGTATACAATGCCATCCGAACGAGCTCTGCAAATCGTCTGCGAGCATCTTCTCTGTTCTTTTCCTGTGTACGGTAGCGTTTTGCTCTTATCATCAGAACCCCATCGGCTGATACACGTTTTCCAGCCAACCGGCGCAACCTCTGTTTAGCATGACTTGGCAGCGACTGAGACGCAGACAAATTAAACACTAACTGGACCGCAGTGGCTACTTTATTGACATTCTGACCACCCGGCCCGCTTGCACGGATAAAAGTCTCTTTTATCTCGTCTTCAGGAATTTGTATTCGTTCGTTGATTCTCAACTGTACAATCCACTTCTTCTTTTTATCCGTAATCTTATCATCCAACCACAGATACCAAATTATATGTATTTCCCTTTAATAATCTGCGTATAAAGTTATAATAAACGGCATAAGATCAACATATTATGGAGATACATATGCAGTTATTATTGGATTCCGCGATCATTGATGAGGCACGCCAAGCGGCCAAATGGGGGTGGGTCAGCGGTGTAACAACTAACCCGATATTGCTTGCTAAAAGCAATATCTCACCCGAGAAAACCTTGAAGAAATTAAGAAAGCTATTCAAGGGTCCAGTTTTTTACCAGTTGACTGGGCAAACGCTGGACGCGATGAAAGATGAGGCCAAAAAAGCGGCCGATATCATTGGTAAGCAGCTTGTTTTGAAGATTCCCGCCACAGAACTTGGGTTCAGAGCAACCTCTCGGCTTTCAAAAATTTATACCTGCGCGGTTACTTCAATATTCACTCCCGCCCAGGCATTGGTTGCCCATGCAGCAGGTGCCCGCTACGCGCTATATTACCATAATCGTGCTAAGCGGCTGCTGAAGAACGGTGAAATACTTGCATCTGAATTGGTTCAAGTATTAAAATACACAGATACGCGCGTAGTGGCCGCGAGTTTAAAAAACCCCGAAGAGGTTGTTGAAGCACGAACAGCAGGTGTTTCAATTTTGTCTACAAATTTTGAGGTGTTAGGCCAAATGATGAACCATGATCTATCAAAGGCCGCCCTTGAAGATTTTAATTTATCTGGCACAGGATTACTCAATCATTAAAGGATATTCCATATGAAGATCTTAGTTACCGGAGGAGCAGGATATATCGGATCTACCATCTGCTCCGCATTACTGGACGCGGGCCATACGCCTATAATACTTGATTCACTGATTACAGGACGAATCGAATTCACAAAAGGGCGAACTTTCTACGAAGGAGATATTGCAGACACCGCACTTGTCAAGCGCATCTTTGCAGAAAACCCTGATATATTCGCGACGATCCACTGCGCTGCATTAATCATTGTGCCAGAATCTACCGTACAACCATATGAGTATTATCGGGAAAATGTCGGAAAATCATTGGAATTATTTCACACATTAAAAGAAGCTGGCTGCAGGAGGTTGGTGTTCAGCTCATCAGCATCAATTTATGATGTGGTGCCAGGCTTCATGGTTACTGAAAACGCCCCTCTTAAACCAATCAGCCCATATGCGCGCACGAAATTTATTATGGAGATGATCCTCCGTGATTACTGTACGGCGTACTCTATGCAGGGTATCGCACTGCGCTACTTCAATCCAATCGGGGCTGACCCAAAATTGCGCACTGGGTTGCAAATCGCTAACCCATCGCACGCAATTGGTAAACTCGTGGATGTCCAATTAGGAAAACTGCCACAATTCACCATCACCGGCACAGATTACAGCACTCGGGACGGTACAGGCGTTCGTGATTATATCCATGTCTGGGATCTGGCACAGGCACATGTGCGCGCGGTAGAAAACTTTGATACCGCTTTCAAAAACGCAGGCAACCCCGAAGATAATTACCTGGTGATCAACTTAGGTACCGGTCGCGGAGTAACTGTCAGAGAGTTGGTGACCGCATTTGAAGCGGTAGTTGGCAAAAAAATCAACAAGGCCGATGGGCCGCGGCGACCTGGTGATACTGCCGGTTCTTTTTGTAACGCAGATACAGCGAAAATTTTATTGGGGTGGAAAGCACAATTATCTATTGAAAACGGCATTTCAGATGCGTTGAAATGGGGAGCAAAAAGGGATTCGGTTTTACCTGACTGATCATTTTATATCTATAAAATCTGGGGCTATTTTGAGGTAATACCTGCAATCAGCCCGTCCAATGCAACATCTAATGTTGCACGCCCTGTTTTGCTGTCTTCGTCTATACGATCAAGCGACTTGTATATATCTTCAAGCGCTTCAATGCTGAAATGACGACCCTGATTCATTAGTTTTTTTACTATGAAGGTGTGACGTAATTTACAAGCAGCCATTACATCTTTTTCACCTCCACCTCTCAAGAGAGCTTCTTTTGAAAGGATTAACAAACGCACTTGACGTACCAGCATACTGAAAATATATTGGATTGGAAAATCTTTACTTAATTCACGCAGCAATTTAAACGCAAGCCTGCCTTTGCGTTGGCCGACTGCATCTACCAGTGCAAACACATTCTCTTCTTTTGTAGAAACACATATTAACCGGACCACGTCTGCGCTGACCTGCTTGTCCTCCCCCACGTAAAAAATCGCTTTTTCAATCTCGTTCCGCGCCTGGAAAAGATCATTTCCAATCAATCGCGATAATTCAACCGCGGCTCGTGGATGAAAATTACCGCCCTGTTTTTCGGCTTCTTTCTTGATCCAATCGGGCATCTCTCGATTAGATGGTAAAGATAATTCAACCCAGCGAATATCTCCGGAAAATTGGTTGGTCATTTCTCGCAGCCAATGATCCATATCAACTGTTTCCCACACCATTGATCCTTTTTTGTATTTTTTCTTGTCTTCAAGGATCAAGATCAGCATAGTTGTTGGAGGAAAGTTAGAAAACACTTCTTGCAGCCAATCCCGAGACCCCTTCTTCTTTATCATCTCTAGAGCATTATCGAGAATAACCGTCCTTTTTTTACCCCCAAGAGGGAGCATGTTCAACTGCATAGATATCTCATTAATATTAAGAGCTGATCCGTCTAGATAAGTAGTATTTAGGTCAGAGAAAGCATCCTGTCCACCCTCTTTAGTGATTGCTGTGATCTCTTCTTTGACCGATAAACGATCATCTCCTTGGATGATAATGATGTCCGCGAGGAGAGAAGATCCGGTTTCGATTTTAGTTGTCAAGATTACCTTACCAGCTTAGTAGATATGCGGTGCACGGTTCGACCATACACATTATGCTGTAACACCTCTTTAATAACCAGCCCTCTCACATCTGCATTAGTAGTGATTTGTTTCTGTAATTTTGGGCCAAGTGGACGTGCCATTTGATAACCAACTAAACCAAGCACCACAGCTAGTGGGAGACGGCGTAGTTTTCGCATAACCTTCCCGCGCGTTCCCAGCATACCAACCCACGCCAACCCCCCCGCAGCCAGGCTTTTGACCACGATATTAGTACCACAATTTGGATGGACAGCCAACTCGTTCTCGCCATCAACTAAACGGCTCAATGCCTCTTGAGCAGCCTCTAAAACAACTTCTGTTGGGACCTCGCCATAAATCCAAAATCCACCCACATCCGAAATACCGCCTAGTTGAACATTAATTCCCTTTTCCTGTAATACGTGAAGCGTCGCATGCTCAAGGGCGTGGTTGCTGCGTATACGGATTGATAAATCCAGATTGAGAACATCATCTATCATTGGCATCATCTACCTCTTTCACTCATTTTGTCATAATCGCATTTTTAACCGCTTGATCTAGCGACCGAGCTTCGAAGACATTAAGCTTTTTAGGAATTTCAATTTTAGCACGCGCTCGTTTTGGAATTATTGCGGTTTTAAACCCTAATTTTTCGGCTTCGCGGAGCCGCGATTCCATTTGGCTAACCCAACGAAGTTCACCAGATAAACCAATTTCACCAATTAGCACCAGATCGGCTCGCACGGGTACGTCTCTTACTGAAGAAACAATCGCCACTGCTGCAGCAAGATCAGCTGCCGGTTCTTCGACCCGTAATCCGCCAACAACATTTAAGAAAACATCTTGATTTGCTAAACTCAGCCCCATACGGCGCGTAAGCACTGCTATGATAAGAAGGAGCCGATTATAATCTATCCCGTTAGTGGTGCGGCGTGGATTGCCAAAATTCGTTGTGCTGGTGAGCCCTTGCAGTTCAACCAGGATAGGGCGCGTGCCTTCCATGGTCACTGCGATGGAGGACCCCGGCGCATCTGCCATGCGTTCAGCAAGAAAAGCCTCCGATGGGTTTACTACCTCCGCCATTCCGCACTCATTCATCTCAAAAACACCTACCTCTGAAGTTGGCCCGAAACGATTCTTCATCGAGCGCAGTAAACGGTAGGATTGAAAACGATCGCCCTCCAAATGAAGAACTGTATCAACAATGTGCTCCAACACTTTTGGTCCAGCAATCATTCCTTCCTTAGTAACATGTCCAATCAAAAAAACAGCAATGCCGGTGGATTTTGCCAATTCGCGCAGGCGAGACGCGCACTCTCTCACCTGTGAAACCGATCCTGAGCTGGAGGATAGGCTATCAATGTAAACCGTTTGAATTGAGTCAATTATCAGTAAAGCTGGTTTTACTTGCTCGACATGTGAGAATATGCTGTCAAGGTTAGTTTCAGTTACCAGGTATAGACTTTGTGCTGTACTGTTTTTCTTTTTTGTTTCAGAAAGGCGCTGAGCACGCATTTTTATCTGACGAGCTGATTCTTCCCCAGACACATATAACACAGAACGATTATTCGCAATTTTTAAAGCTACTTGCAGCATGAGAGTAGATTTTCCTATGCCTGGGTCACCACCCAACAGCACGATCGATCCGGGAACTATGCCGCCTCCCAATACACGGGGAAATTCAGTCATATCCAACAACCAGCGTTCTTCTGAATCACTGGTTATTTCATCTAACTTGAGCGGTTTAGATTTGGTTGAAGAGAATAATTTTTTTGTATGTTTTTCCTGTGGAGACATAATTACTTCTTCAATCATCGTATCCCACCCCCCGCAGGAAGGGCAGCGCCCAAGCGGACGAATAGACGCACGTCCACATTCTTGGCAAACATATTGTGTATGCAACTTTGCCATAATGATTCCCTTTTTTTAATTTTAAACCATTTTATTTTTTCGGATTAATAATTAAATACTTTATGGGAGTTTACCCCTGCTTATATGTTACTAAGAATCTTATACTCCTATACCCAATGGTTCTTCCTGCTCAAGTTCCTTTTCTGGAATACTAGTGATAATAAACCCGCCTTCACTATCAACATCAACCCAAACATGCTCACCGTTTTTAATTTTCTTGGCAAGCAGATCATCAGATAACTGATCCTCAATTTCGACCTGGATCACTCTTCTCAAAGGACGCGCACCCATTTCCGGATCATATCCCTTCTCCGCTAATTTTTCTAATGCTGTGTCTGTAATAGATAAGAGAATCTGGCGATCCTTGAGTCGTTCAGCAACTTTTTCTAATTCTATAGCCGCAATTTGGCGAATATGGTCTCGATTGAGCGCGTGGAAAACGATCACGCTGTCCATTCGATTGATAAACTCTGGACGGAAAGTTTTCTTTAGCGCTTCCATTAACTTTTTACGCATTTCTTCATAAACAAATTTTTCGTCTTCCGATTCATCACGTGCTAACTTAAACCCAAACCCGCCTTCGCGTTTAATCATATCGGCGCCAATATTCGATGTCATCACGATGATGGCATTTCGAAAATCTACCTTTCCCCCTTTGGCATCGGTCAATTGCCCTTCTTCCATTATCTGCAGGAGAATATTATGTGCTTCAGGATGCGCTTTTTCCACTTCATCAAACACGACGATCGAATATGGTTTACGCCGAATTGCTTCCGTTAATTGGCCAGCATCATCATATCCAATATAACCTGGAGGGGCACCAACCAGTCGGCTGACGGAATGGCGCTCCATGAATTCTGACATATCCAGTTGAATAAGCGAATCTTCACTTCCAAACAGGAAGCGTGCAAGCGCCTTGGTTAATTCAGTCTTTCCAACACCTGTCGGGCCCAGGAACATAAATGATCCAATCGGACGTTTGGGATCTTTTAGCCCCGCGCGACCGCGCCGAACAGCTTTAGAAATGCGTTCAATAGCCTCTTCCTGTCCAACAATTTGCTCGCTGATTTTGGATTCCATATTTAGAAGTCGGATTGATTCTTCAGTGGCTAACTGCATCAAAGGTACACCTGTCCACATTGAAACCAATTCTGCTATATCATCAGGAGATACCACCGGGCTTGTATCACGATCCCATTCATCACGAATCTTTTCAAGCTTTTTTTCTAGTTTGCCAACCTCAGCTTTTAATGTTTCGACTTCATCAGGCTTGTTTTGTTCCAACACCTCATTTAATTTTTTCCGTTTATCTCGCAATTCTGTTATTACCTTCTTGCTGATTTTGGCAGTATCACTTTTATACATACGTACGCGTGATGCGGTTTCATCAATGAGGTCAATAGCTTTATCTGGGAGAAAACGATTAGAAATATAGCGCGCTGATAAATCCACGGCGGCTTCTAATGCTTCGTCAGATATAACTAATCGATGGTGATCTTCATAATTCTTGCGAACACCACGCAGTATCTCAAGCGCTTCCTGCTTGGATGGTTCTTCAACCAAGATGGATTGAAAACGGCGTTCTAGAGCAGCATCGCTCTCAATGCTTTTACGATACTCATTGATTGTTGTCGCACCAATCACTTGCAATTCCCCGCGAGAAAGTGCCGGTTTGAGGATGTTTGCAGCATCAACAGATGAGCCAGCAGAGCCAGCCCCAACTAACATGTGTACCTCGTCAATAAACAAAATAGCTTCAGATGCAATTAATTCATCGATAACACGCTTTAATCGTTCTTCAAACTGCCCCCTGTACATGGTGCCCGCAACAAGTGAACCAACATCCAGGCGCAGCACGCGCTTATCTAAAAGTGGCGTAGGGACATCACCCTCGATAATCCGTGTAGCTAATCCTTCAACAATGGCTGTTTTTCCAACTCCTGGTTCACCGATCAAAGCAGGATTATTCTTTGTGCGACGGGCCAATATCTGAATAACCCGTTCTATCTCTTTTTCTCGGCCTATCACCGGATCTAATTTTCCATCTTCAGCATAACTGGTTAAATCAACTGCAAGCTGATCAACCAGCGGAGTTTTTTCCTCTTTTTTCTTCGCCTTACTTTTAGATGACCCCTTGCGAACACGGGAAAGTGATTGTTTGTTCTCGTTCAACACACGCTTTACTTGCCGCTGAATTTGAGCAGGTGTAATTCCTAATTTGGACATCACGTCTTTTGCTAAACCCAACTTTGATTCCACTAATGCCAGCAGCAAATGCTCTGTTGAAATATATTTACTGTTGACTTTTCTGGCTTCTTCGATAGCCATATCAAGCACTTTTTGTACATCCGGAGAAAGATCAATTTTCTCAGCGCGCTTGCTCCCCATTCCATCCAAACGCAGTACCATTTCACGCGCGCGTCCAATCTCAACCCCCAGTTCACGCAGTACACGCCCAGCTACCCCTGCATCTTCCTGCAATAAAGCAAGAAATAAATGCTCAGACCCAATAGCAGGCTGCTGCATCCGCTCTGCCTCTAAATGCGCCAGGCTCAAAACACGTCGAGCACTTTGCGTGAATTTCTCTAAACCAGACAATTCAAAAACCTCCGTAAAAGTGAATCAATAAATCGACCATACTCAATTTTGATTTTACCAAATAACAAGAGAAAAACAGATGCAGTAAGGTTTTATATGGGATGTTAATATGA
>CAZILY010000066.1:0-7991 GCA_964540175.1 uncultured Pelolinea sp.
AAAATTAAAACAATACACTCTCAAGCTATGGGAAGAAAAAATAAAGACTTTAGAAGAGGATTCTCAACAACTGGATAATAAAATTAACATTCTTAAAATCAGCACAAAAAACATTGTAGATAAAATTAAACTATTAAGTTCAGATGTTGCTATCAAATACATGGAAGATGATTTGATCGAGGCTGGACAAGAAATTAAACAACTAGAAGAACAAAAGAATCAAAAACCTGAAAAATTCATTAATATGGAGTTGGTTATGGATAACATCAAATATTTTCTGGAACACTTTGAAGAATTGTTGCTAGATAGGTCAAAACCACTTAAAACAGCTGAGTATTTTGGACTACTTTTTGAACAACCACCTACCTATGAAGAATTACTTTCTGGAACACCTAAATTAGCCCCTATCTTCGCACTAAAAAGTACATTCGATAGGTCTAACATACCAAATGGTGAGCCAAGATTGACTATTCGCAGAAACAAGTACCGTATCAAACGGTTTTTTCAAGTCATAATCAACAATAGTCCCATTCAAGGTAGCGTTCTGAACTACCATATTCAAAAGTAGCCGTTTTTCTTCTGCTTCGGAACGTTCAAATAAGATTGATGCTTTTGAAGCCAACTTTAGCAGGTAGGTAGCAGTAATATAGTAGTCATCGTCTGCTTTCTGTACTGACATTCTTTTACTTCGTAATACTGCTTGTCGTTCACGCCATCGTTTATAGTTTTTGTCATACATACTTTGCGTAATTCATCGTAGTTTAACTGTTTCATTACATCTTCAACTAACTTTTAGTAGTTTTGAATTACATTATTGTGCAAATCTGGCATCAACTTCTTCCTTTTCTTGTTGCCATTCAGACTGTTCCGTCATTCTTTTCTGACTCCAGTTTTCTTCCAACAGGTTCTTACGACCCAAATTACCATAAGGATTGGTACGGTCTAGGTTGAACCTTTCTATAAGTTCCTCTGCCGTTTTATCACCCCTGTGTATCATACTACCCATATTCCAAACCAATGGGGCAACACCTTGTGCGGCTGTTGTTACAGGTATACGCCTAAAGGGTACTTTTTCCATCTTTTCGGCATCTGGGTGTTCAACTACCCTGTAAGTTTGTATATCATCAACAATGCTGTCTTTCTCAATATCTAAAACAACACCATTTGCTTGGTCAATGTACTTACCTTTGGCTATTATCACAGCATGCGTCATTGGTCCAGGGAAGCCATATTGAACATCATCGTCTTCGTAACCTGCTTTTTCCAACGCACGTGCAACAACCAAAGACCCTAATGCACAATTAGTGCGTCCTATATCTATGGCGGTAGAAGCCCAACAGTCACGCCAGCCTTTACTATCAACATTGGCTTCATTCAGGTTGTATAGAGTGTCGTTAACTCTTTCAAAAAAAGCTTCGTCACTTTCATCTGGTAGTTTTTCAGCAGGCACATCATACTTTTCAATATAAGCATCTAGCGAAGGTACAAGTTCTGCATACATCTTTTCCGCAAGTTCGTAGGCGCTTTCATTTCCAGTAACGTCAATAGTTGATTCCTGCCCTATTAACGTATGTGACCAAGTATTTTCAAAGAAAGACTGCGGAAACTTATCTGTTTCAGTTCCCGCCAACAGTTCTTGATATGCCTCACTAGCAACCATCTGGGCTTCTGAATAATCTTTATATTCTGGAAGTGTTGTGTCCATAGCCGTTTTAAGACCTTCAAATAGGGCTTCTGGTGTTTCAGCTGTTAAAATCACATCTACAGTATCTTCATCAGCATCAGGTAATATGTCAGTAAGTTCAGTACGTAAGTCTGTAACGGGCTTTCCCGTTCTTGCTTCAACAACAGGTGTTAGTACGTCTACGGGTGTAGTACCTTCCACAAATTGTTGTGAAAGTCGTGAGATGTTGCCGTAACGTCTTTCAAACTGAAACTGTTCCCAACGTTTAGCTAAATGTTCTTCTAAACCTTGTTCGTCCATATTTTCAGATAACATCAGATAGGTTTTAAGTAGCTTAATATCAACACCCCATTTGATTTCCCCTTCACGTGGTTGCCCTTCCTCATCTAGTCCAGGGTCAATCAAAGCATGCATCTTTTCAAACAAGGCTTCTTCTGGGTGCTGAACTAAAGCACGTTCATTACCTATTGATACTTCTACATAAGGGAAACTATCGCTTTCTGTTTTTTCTAACACATCAACCATTTGCCTACCATCACCAACGTAACCTCTTTGCAGGTTTCTTGTACCTTTGTCCCAACCAAAGTCATCTTGCATGACTTTTACCTTGCTTTCAGGTGACAAACCGATATCAAAGTCATTCTTACCACCAGCTATTCGTTGCTCCAATATCATTAAACTTGTAACGTCTTCTTGCTGTGATGACATTTCGTTCATTAGCAAGTACATTCCTATACTACCCATATACGCATATCTTTCGTCTGTATGTTCGTTTAAGTTAACCGTTAGGTCTTCAACGCTCTCAAGCATCACTTCCAATCTTTGACGTTCACCAACTTCAATGTCATGACTTACTGATGATATTCTTTCTGGAACAACTTTCTCTTGTGCTAATTGTTCAGGTGCATAAGCATTTAACGTTTCGTTTGGCATCTTACTTTTATTTTACACTAGGTCATTAACTAAATACTGGAACAGGTTCTTTAAGGTAAACAAAAATGTTTTCTACTTCGGAAAGGTTAAAATCTAGGTCTATTTGTCTGTTGCGAAACATGTCTAATGTCCCGAGCCAAAACAACCGTGAGTTAAGATGTGGAGTAATCTTAGATTAAACCCATAGAGGTTCCAAAATATTAGTAAATACTTTGTTTCACAAAGGACATCCCATCTGGCAGGCCGCGACTTGTCAATAGAGTATTATTTTGGGTAAAGATAGAAAGGATTTATCAACTAAGGCTTAGGCATTGTACTCTTACTTTCAAGCTCGTAAGTATATGAAGGAGTTATGTTTGAGATGTCAACATCAAAACAATAGCTGTAAACAACATCCATGCATAGAGGATAAGCTTCAATGCAAGTTTTGTCCTGTATTTGTATGACTCCTTTATCGGAGGGGTAGAAGTTGCGGTTTAGACGTTGCTCTTCTAGTGTTTTAAGTGTTATGGAATCCTCATTCACTGCGGTTAGTACGGCTTTAATATCAGCCACACAGTTATTCTCCGGGTTAAAATTAAACTCCTCATTAACATCTATTTCATTTCCATTAAACACTATCTTTTCATGCAACACTTTATTAGCCTCTTCTGCTTCTTCAGTTTTATTCATACGAAACATTATGCAACCAATTCCGCTAAAAATTAGGACAACAACTAATAAAATTAAAAGGTTTTTCATATTTATATCCTACATCAAGCAAGTTCGAAAATCATCCCATCCGGGGAGCCAATTGGAACTTAATATACTTTTTGGTTTATAATCAGATTATGTTTGGTGGGGTTATTTTTCTTCCAGTTGTGATATTTCTTCTGATTTCAGTTGTTGTTATCTATTTGTTTGCAACTAGAAGAATTAAATTAGCATTAATATTATTGGTAATTACTTTTTTATTACCAGTTGCTGGTTTAGCCTTTTTAAACATAGATAAGAAGATAACTGAAAGGAAACTGACGTCGGTATCAGAAAGTATCCCAACCTATAAACAATCAGTGATTACGAGCAATTATTATAGAGAAATGCCAATCATTAGTTTTTTTGATTATTCAGGTCAAAGAGAAGGAGTAATGCTTTCAATTAAAGAGTCTGGAAAAACCGACCAAGTAGAAGTTGTTAGATTCTATGATAATTGGTTTAAGGAAAATGGCTGGACGAAGACAGTAACAGATGTTTCGTTTGGACAGCATCATTATGTTAATAATAACGTATCAGTACATTTATGGCTGCGCGATTTAAATAGTTGGACTATTGAGATTAACAGAAGATAATAATTGTACTTTCCCTATTTCTTCCCTCAACTCCTGCATTAACTTAAAATCTTCATAATCCTTTCCAAATCTTTTAATTAGTCTTTATAAACAAACTTAATCCGGGTATTATGAATATAATAAGAATTAGAAGGGGGTGAAGGAAATATGAAGAAAATAACGATTTTACTAGTTGGAGCATTTATTGTTCTAACGTTGTCAATCGGAGTATTAACTGGAAACCAAGCATCTGCTGAGGGCAAAAGCGACTATGCCAAGGGGGAAATTTTGGTCAAGTTCAAGGAGACAGTTAGTCCGAACGAAGCAAATGAAGTGCACAAGAGATTGGGCGGAAGGGTAGAGGAAACGATTCCAGGTATCAATGTCCAAGTAGTATCGGTAAACCGTGGTATAGGTGAAGCGGTTTCGGCTTATGCTAGAAACAGGCAAGTCGCCTATGCAGAACCAAATTACATCGCACATGCTCTGGAAAGCCCCAATGATTTTCATTTTGATAAACAGTGGGGAATGCACAATACTGGACTAGACGGAGGAAGCGAGGACGCCGATATTGATGCTCCCGAAGCTTGGGATCTAACCCAAGGGAACCCTGACATAGTAATAGCCATTCTGGACACTGGTATTGATCAAAACCATGAGGATTTGGAGGCCAAGCTTGGTCTACAAGAGAATTTTACTGATAGTGATACCCTTGATGATCGCTATGGGCATGGTACTCACGTTGCGGGAATCGCGGCGGCAATTACCAATAATAACGTTGGTGTGGCAGGAGTAGGTTATCAAGCCTCTTTGATGAACGTCAAGGTTTTAGGTGATAATGCTAGCGGATATTATTCCTGGATAGCCAGTGGCATGATCTGGGCGGCAGATAAAGGCGCCGATGTTATCAATATGAGCCTTGGCGCTGGTAGAAAATCAATCACTTTAGAAGATGCGGTCAATTATGCTTGGGATAAAGGAGCGGTGGTTGTAGCCGCAGCAGGTAACAGCAACAACCCAAGCAAAACTTATCCGGCGTACTATAGTAATTGTATTGCTGTAGCAGCGACTGATAATAATGACGCTAAAGCTTCTTTTTCAAGCTATGGAGACTGGGTTGATGTAGCAGCCCCCGGCGTTAATGTTTACAGCACTTTTCCCAACCACACTTACGCTATTGGCAAAAGTTTGGGATATGACTATGGTAATGGAACATCAATGTCCACGCCCCATGTTGCGGGAATAGCCGCCTTGGTTTGGGCAACTGATTTGGGAACGAGCAATGAAGCGGTTCGCACACAGATTGAAACAACAGCAGAGCCGATAGCTGGTACAGGTAGGTATTGGATTTGGGGAAGAGTGAATGCTTGTGATGCAGTTGGAGGAAGTTGCTCAGGAGAACCATCTCCAGAACCACCTCCAGATGATCCAACTCCAGAACCACCTCCAGAAGAAGATGATTCAGCATGTTTTAGGGGCGTGCCTGATGGCAAATGTCATCCGGTAAAAGATTTACCTGGCTGCCCAGATTGTTTGTAGATAAAGTTGGGAACTTTGTTTTAACAGCTCTTAGCATGTAAGGGTAGGTTGGTTTTTTTGGTCATACAAATATAAATAAGTCCTAACTTACCTTACTTTGGGTTATAATTTTGTCATGATTGAGACATACTACCTAGAACACCAGGCTATAGTTGATATATATTATCAGAAATCTAAAAGGGACGAGCTAAAATATTTTAAGGGTTTTGTACAGGAATATGTAAAGCTTATTGATTTCTTTAACGTTTCGCCACCAAAAATAACGATCCGGTTGCTTTATAGTAGACCCGAGCTTGATGAGAAATGGGGATCAAAAACTGAAACATGGGTTCAAGCTATGGTAGATAATACTGATCCGCATATTATTTACATATTTAGCCCTCTAGTCTTTGAACAACTTACAAAACACAAGAAAGAAGAGATGCTACCGACCATTGTTCACGAAGCTGCTCACACCTTTGTATCAGAAATAAACACACGTTGTTTTTATTGGGTCAACGAGGGAATATGCCAATTTGTAGAGGGGGAACATATTTCAGATGAAAGAATACACAAAGAAAGTTGGGCATGGTTTAAAGACAACAATGCGTTAATTGACCCACAACTAGCGTGGGATGAACAAACGGATCATCAAGGCTATTTAATTTCTTACGCAATTGTGAAATACATTATTGAATCGTATGGGAAAAATGCAATTATTTCTTTGTTAAAAATAAAAAGAGTTCCAGATGAAGAATTAAAGAACAAAATGGGCATGGCAGTGAACAATGATTTTGATGAGCTGCTAGAAGGTTTTGAAAAAACACTGAACTTGGTCTAGATGTTGTGGATTGAACATTATAATAAAACTGCTGAGTGTCGACTACACTTGTAAATGTGTCCAAACAACTTAGCCATTAAACTATCTCTCTACAAAGAACCAAAACAACCTTTAGTACAAAACCACCGAAGGTTGTTTCTTTTTATACACTAACTAAACCAACAAACGCACTCACATTTACAAAACTCAAATCAATTTTATGGTTACTGAACATGTCTACTAGGGCGAGCCAATTGGCACTTAATATACCCAAAATATTAAGTTTAAAGTTTTTTACCTTTTAATTCTAACGTGGCTTGTTTACGTAGACTTATCTTAAAACCTAACTTTTTGTGTAACTTTTCCGATGACGGATTATCAGTATTTATTAATGCCCAAATTTCACCAATATTAGTATTTTTAGCTCTTTCAATGAGTTTTTTGCACAGCAATAATCCAATGCCTTTATCTTGATGTATAGGATTTATACCAATGTAGCGTATATAAAGTTTTCCTCGAAACGGTAGGGTTTCATGAGCAAGTATAAAGCCAACAATCTCCTTATTTTCTTCGGCAACAAAACAATAACCAGTATTAACGTTTTTGGCAAACTCTGTATTTCTGGATACAAGATGAGTTTCTTGTTCTTCAGTATTCATCATATTAAATTTATCACCAAGGTATTGCTGTTGAGTTAAAATATCCACTTCATGGACTTGGAAATAATCGCTCATTGTCATTAAACGTATAGTAATTTTCATAGAAGTCACCAGTAGAAGTTATTCTACTACATTTGACTATGTCGACGATTATAGAATTTTCACTTTTTCTATTTCTTCTCTGATTTGAGCTACAAGCCTAAAGTCAGAGAAAGCCTTGATTAAACAAGCTAATTGAGTGGTTATATTAGTGTTACGACTCTCGAGCCATAGAATTACCACACGTTATTTGTTACTTCTAGCTTACATAGATACAATAAAAATATGGAGTACTCAACAAGTTTTAGATGTCAGTAAGAATAACGAACCTTATTCAGACCCTCTTGAACTCCTAAACGTAGAAGTTTGGTAAATATAGTTGGATCAATAGAGTAGATTATTGCAAAAACACTGATGAAAATGATTACCGCCAGCCATTTAGTATAGCGACCTCGAGTGCGTTTGAAGAGAATAGCAGATAAGATACCGATGCCAATTGGGAAAACTACCTTAATATCTCCCAGCGGCACTATAAATCCAGCGATCATTTTCTGGTCTGTTTGTAGAAATTCGGCTAAATTGAAGCTTAGTCCTGTGATAATGAATATACTCTCAGCAATAAAAGCAAATAATAATATCCAGGAGGCTAGTTTAGTTGACTCTCCTTCCGTGCGATAGACTTCGTAAAGAACGGTGGGAAGAAGGAAAAGCATTATTATCAATGGGTTTTGGGCACCAAGCCCCCAAAGAATACCCAGAATTGCTAGAAAAGTAAGACCCGCGCAGATTTTTGTAGCATGTTGATAAGGTTTAGCCATTTCGATAATCTACTTTCAATCAAATTCAGCCTAGCATCTTTTTTAGTTTAAAACAAAAAAGTGTTCAGCCTTTTTAGGTAAGATTAGTGCAAGGTACTGTGTCTTCTTAATTTCTTTTTCCGATTTGCTTTAATGGTCCCTCAGAAATTCTTTGTGCTTTATAAAAAATCTTGACTCGGGTAGAATGGGTATAGTACGAATTATTAAAAAGTT
>CAZILY010000067.1:0-7856 GCA_964540175.1 uncultured Pelolinea sp.
ATGGCTTCAAAAAAAGGTGTACGACCGGTTATCACTTTAGCGTGCGAGGAATGTAAAGAGCGCAACTACACAACCGAAAAAAATCGGCGCAATGATCCCGGACGGATAGAAATAAAAAAGTATTGCTCACGCTGTAAAAAGCATACCTTGCACAAGGAGACAAAGTAAATTCGGAGACTGAAGTGCGGGTGCACTTAGTTTTTCATCGCATCCGCACAGCAAAATAGGCCAGTAGCTCAATTGGCAGAGCGCCTGTCTCCAAAACAGGAGGTTGTGGGTTCGATTCCTTCCTGGCCTGCTTATGAAAGAATAGCGACGCCACAAAACCCGGCGTCGTTTTAAACATGACTAGGAGATAAAAATGCCTAACACTAAGAAAAATACTAGGAAAAAAACAAACGCAATCACCAAGTGGTGGCGTGAAACCGTTGGTGAATTGCGCAAAGTAACCTGGCCAACGCCTATGGAAGCATGGAAACTTACCAAAATCGTTGTAGTAGTAATGATCGCAATGAGTGCTATTCTGGGCGTTTTAGACTTTGCATTCACACGGCTAATTACCTGGGTCCTGTCCTAATAATTTTATTTCGGATATAACCCATCCGATAGAGGTTAAAAATGGTTAACGAAGAATTAAATGAATTGGAAGAAAATCAACTTCAAGAAGAATCTGCGGAATCTCTTCCCATAGAAGCTGATTCTACCGATACACCTGAACCAAAAAACGATTCGACAAGTTCCCCTTCTGCAGAAGAAATTATTGCCGCCGCGCAAAAGAAATCTTTAGAAGAAGATGACGGTCGAGCTTGGTATGTCATCCACTGCTATTCTGGGTATGAAAACAAGGTGCGCCACAATCTTGAACAACGCATTGAAACCATGGGTATGAAAGACATGATTTTCGATGTAATTATTCCAACCCAGGAAGAAATTGAAGTTAAAGACGGAAAACGCCGCTCAATTGAACGGCATGTATTTCCAGGGTATGTACTGGTTAATTTGATCCTTACTGAAGAATCATGGTACGTTGTCAGGAACACTCCTGGTGTCACTGGTTTTGTAGGTATGGGCAACGACCCAACACCTTTGCGTACCGAAGAAGTCACACAAATATTAAAGCGAATGGAAGCAGAAGCCCCACACATCAAAGTATCATTTAAATTGGGCGAGCGTGCCCATATCATCAATGGGCCATTCAATGATTTCCGAGGTACAGTATCGGAAATTGACGTTGAACATGCGAAAGTTACTGTTATGGTAAACTTCTTCGGTCGAGAAACGCCTGTAGAATTAGATTTCCTTCAGGTAGAAAGATCATGAACAACCTCCAAATTTGGAGGATTGTGGGAGGGTGACCCAATTCACCCGCTAAAACCACTTTAGGAGTAAATAAATGGCAAAGAAAGCAATAGCAATAGTAAAACTGAACGTCCCCGCTGGAAAAGCAAATCCAGCACCCCCAATCGGTCCTGCTTTGGCAGGTCATGGGATCAACATTATGCAATTCTGCAAAGAATATAATGCCCGCACACAAAGCAAAATCGGCGATATTATTCCCGCAGAAATCACTGTCTATCGAGACGGTTCATTTACCTTTATCCTTAAATCTCCACCCACTGCCGAGTTGTTGAAGAAAGCAGCCGGTGTTGAAAAAGGGTCTGACATGCCCAACCGCACCAAGGTTGGTACAGTCACAAGAGATCAGCTTCGTGAGATAGCTGAAATAAAAATAAAAGACATGAATGCTATCGATATCGAAGGCGCAATGCGCCAGATCGAAGGCACCGCCCGGAATATGGGCATTGACGTAGAATAATAATCACTTCGTGGGAGGGTATTTATCACCCGCCACTACCACAAAGGAGTAGTAATGGGAAAACACGGAAAGAAATATTTAGAAGCAAAAGCTAAGGTTGACCAGGAAAAATTATACACACCTGAAAAAGCGGTTGAACTTGTAAAAGAAACATCATTTACAAGTTTTGATTCAACCATCGAAGTACATATGCGCATGGGTTTAGACCCACGGCAAGCAGACCAGCAGCTCAGAGATGTTGTTGTTCTTCCAAATGGATTAGGGAAAACTATCAGCGTGTTAGTCTTCGCACAAGGGGAAGGCGCAGCTGCCGCAAAAGCGGCTGGCGCTGACCATGTAGCAGATGACGATGAGTGGATCAAGAAGATACAAAATGGTTTTACTGATTTTGATGTGGCAATTTCCACACCAGATATGATGGGAAAAGCTGGAAAACTTGGTCGTGTACTGGGTCCGCGCGGTCTTATGCCCAATACCAAAGCAGTTACAGTCGTACCCGCAGATGATCTTCCACGGGCAATCAAAGAAGCGAAAGCAGGGCGCGTTGAATTCCGTCTGGATAAAACAGCTAATATCCATGTTCCAATCGGTAAAGCATCCTTTTCTGCCGAGAAATTAACAGAAAATTTAGCAACATTAATGGCGGCAATCAAGAAAGCTCGTCCAGCAGCCGCAAAAGGCAGTTACGTTAAGAAAGTTTCTCTTACTTCCACAATGGGTCCTGGCATTAAAGTTGATCCATACCAAGCTTTGGCTATGGAGGTATCCTAACAAGCGTGATATAATCTTGATGAAATTTTCACCAAAGACGGCCGGTGCCTAAATGGCATAATTTCCTGCTCAGGTGGAGACGATTGAATACTATAAGAAGTAACCAATAGTCTTTGCTTGAACGGAAAACGGCAAAGACTATTTTTAATGAAAGGAGGTAAACCCCTTGGCGTTTACTAAACAAGAAAAAAAAGAACTGATTACCGGTTATGAGAAATGGCTTAAAGATAGTAAAGCAGTCTATGTGATGTCCTATCACAAAATGTCCGTAAAAACCATTCAAGATCTGCGCTCGGAAGCCCGAGAAATCGGAGGCGAGCTGCATGTTGTCAAGAACACGTTGATGAATCTTGCTTTAAGTAATATTAACTTTGAGAACAAAGGTATATTTGATGAAGCCTCAGTTGTTGCATTTGCATTCGAAGATGCACCATCTCTCGCTAAGATCATTGATGAAGCCAGCTCAACGGATGTCTTTGCGATAAAAGGTGGTTTCATGGACGGTGCACCTATCGAAATAGACCAGATAAAAGTCCTCGCTAAACTACCACCAATGCCGCAAATGCGCGCCCAACTGCTTGCGCTTATTCAAACACCAGCAACACAATTGGTTCGCACAATTACCGAACCTGCCCGTCAGGTTGCGGCTGTGGTCAAAGCTTATTCAGAGAAAACCCCAGCACCCGCTGCTGGTTAAATCTTAATTCATAAACAAAATAGGAGATTGTTAGAAATGGCAGACATTAAAAAATTAGCTGAAGAACTCAGCAAACTTACAGTTTTAGAAGCATCCGAGTTAGTGAAAAGTTTAGAGGAAGAATGGGGCGTTTCCGCTGCTGCGCCTGTTGCTGTTGCAGCTGCTGCCCCGGGTGCCGGTGCTGAAGCGGTTGAAGAAAAAACCGAATTCGACGTTGTCATCAAGGAAACTGGCCCAAAGAAGATCGATGTAATCAAGGCAATCCGCCAGTTAACCAGTCTTGGATTGGTTGACGCAAAGAACATGGCAGAGACTGCTGGTGCCAAAGTGCTCACTCAGGTAGGAAAAGAAGCCGCAAATGACGCCAAAGAAAAGCTCGAAGCAGCTGGCGCAGTCGTTGAGCTTGCTTGAAAAACCCAACTTGGTAATACCAAAACCGTTGACTAACCATGCCAACGGTTTTTTTATTCCCTAACAGCCCAAGTCAATATCTTTCCAGATTCCCCCATCATAAACAGAGCTTTCCCATCTGGGCTAAAAATGAGATCAATGATCTCCTCGTCCGCTGCTTGAAATACGGTAACTACCGATTCCTCTTCAGGATCGATTAAATATACATTGCCAAATGTATCAGAAACAGCCCACAATTCTTCTTTTCCGTTAGTTGTGATAGAAGATATTTTTTTTGTCCTTAATCCAACAATATCATACCGTTTAATAACCTTTCCTAAACTCGTATCGACTCTTTCAATATATGAATTTCTTGCCCCATCCAGGCTTTGAACGAAATAAATCAGTTCATTCCCTCCAAAAAGAAAAGCTGGTTTTATTGGCAGGGAAACCGCCCGATAGGTTCTCATCTTTTTAAGTGTGCCGGATTCATCATTAAATAAATATAATGCTCTCTCCTCTTTATTTATAAAAGCAGCGGTACCGTTTTTCTGAGAATAAATTAACCCCTCTAAATCAATCTGTTCATGTAGAATTTCATTATTAGCAAAATCCATGATCAGGCAAGTCTCCTCCCTTAGGTTCTGATCCAAGCAAAAAAAGCCTGTTCCGGTTTCTTGGACATAATCAAGCAGCCTGAATTGCCATAAATTACTCAGTTCACTTATAGGATATTTTATCTCGGCTAATAACGTATCCTTTTCTAAAGATGAATTAATTACTTCTACTCCGTTCTCTTTCTTGTTAACTGTCACAGCAATATTGTCATGAAAAGACAATGTGCTGTCGCATTCAATCGTAAAATCATTCATGTGAATTTGGCAGCTGCCTGAGTACGGAAGAATGTGTTGATTTCGGTAATCAACAACTTGTGGAGTGAACGTAATTGTGTCCTCATTAATTATTTGAAATCCCGCAAAATAATTTGGGTGTGTCCACCATGCTGATTCTCCACTCAGGAGAGCAATTTCATAATCTATGATTTCACCATCATCTCCTATTATTACTCCATCTAAATTACGCATCACTGCTGATTTTCTGTCAATCATCTGACCACTTGAAATATCATAAACTTCCAGGTGCGTACTGATAGATTTCCTTTTATACACTATTGATTCATCCCTTAACAAAACAGCTAATTTGCTGCCATCAGGAGAAAATTTCATTGGACAGGGGTTTTCCCATCCACATCCTTCAACTTCTATAATCCCTATTTCAACCCCATTTTCTTTCCTTATAACGGATATGGAATTATTTTTTATTACTCCAAACTGAAGATCACCTTTATTAAAAGCATCCTTTACTGCTTTCGAATAGGGGGCAATCTCTCTCCAATTCTCCGTTGACCAAAAGCGAAATGCGGTATGAAAACCATTACCGTTTATATCAAACCGCGATGGATCAAAAGTTTGAAGTATTTTTCCATCTAAAGAAAAGCCCAGGTCAGGAAAAGTATAAAAACGGCCATTAAGAGATTCGTTTTTTCCATCCCATTCATAAACAGTTGAATTCTTTTTAATATCTACCACTCGAAAATAACTGTCAACTTCAGCCGCAGAGAACCTCATCCCACTTTCTGCCAGAAACATCCCATCCGGAGATAGAGCTATTTGTGATATATCCGCACCACAAATAGATGTGTCCAGTATGTGATTATTTATATATGGTACTTCATACACAATGCCGCCACCGACCTGCCAAACCTGGATTGCTTTATTTGTTGTGATTGCTAAAAAAGAACCATCATAATTGAGCTGAAAATATTTGTCCATTCCGAAATTACAATCAGGAAACGTACCATCCACCTGCATTAAAACACTTCCGGAATCCAGGTCAATTATTCTTATCCCGGAGAGGTTCCCCACCGCCGCTATTCGCCCATTAGAAGCTATGTGAACGACCTCAGGAAAAAATGGGTGGATTGTTTTTTGTAATACCAAATCAGTCACATTATCTATGGAAATCACAGGATAATCCCGCCTCCTTATACTATCTTCCGTGAAAATCACTTCTGGTGTCAGCATAGCGGTCTTTTTTGGGGAAATGGTTTTTTCAGCGGCTATACCACTCTTTGCGCTGCTTATAGTGGCTTCTTCCGCGCTATTTTCCTTTGTCCTCACACATGAATTTAAACAAATTACCATCAGTACGAGAACCAATATAGAAATGTATTTTCCTAATTTCTTATGTAGATTTTCCATAAATGAATATCACGATTATATCCAAATTAGGGATTTCAAAGGGGGTTTTGCCCTTATCAAAATTAATAATTTGAAATAATCGGGAACATTGTATTATCTAAGAATGATAACTGACACTACCAGAAATAACTTTCCCATTATAAAATCATTATAAATATCAATCCGAGTTTGTTCGATTTTTTTACAGGAGTTTCCATATGCCTTTAAAAGGAACCATAATAGTCGATGAGAATCTTTGCAAAGCTTGTGGGTTATGCATTGAGGCTTGCCCGCAGCATGTCATCGCATTAGATGAAGAAAAGATCACGCCACGCGGGTTTCATCCTGCATATTTAGCAGAAGATGGTTGTACCGGCTGCAGCATCTGCGCTCTCGTGTGTCCAGAAGCTGCCATCACCGTATATCGTGAAAAACCCGCAAGTAAATAGGAGCATATTATGACACGTGAATTCTGGAAGGGGAACGAGGCATTCGCTGAAGCAGCTGTGAGAGCAGGTTTACAAGCATATTTTGGGTACCCTATCACCCCACAAACCGAGGCGTTGGAATATATGTCTCACCGCATGCCCGAATTAGGGCGGCCGTTCCTGCAAGCCGAAAGTGAACTTGGCGCAATCAATATGGTATATGGCGCAGCTTGCACCGGCGCACGGGTGATGACATCTACGTCCGGTCCCGGAACAAGCTTGATGATGGAAGGTTTGTCGTATATTGCCGCCACCGAAGTTCCAATGGTATTGGTAGATGTGGTTCGGGGTGGTCCCGGACTCGGGAATATTGCCCCCTCTCAGCAAGATTACAACCAGATGGTACACGGCGGCGGGCATGGTGATTATCACCAAATAGTTCTTGCTCCGGCAAGTGTACAAGAGACTGTGGACATTACCTACAACATGTTTGATCTCGCGGAAAAATATCTGACTATTGGTGTTGTCATGATTGACGGCAGCATCGGGCAAATGATGGAACCCGCGGAGATGCCGCCAATGCTGGAAATCAGAAAAGATATTCCTGATTGGGCAGTACGCGGCGGAAAAGACCGCAGAGTTAAAACTTCCATCTATTTTGCAGCAGAAGATATGGAAAAAACAAACCTCAGAATGATGAGACGGTGGCAACAGATCGAAAATAATGAAGTTCGATACAAAGAATATTTTATGGATGGCGCAAAAATTGCAGTCGTTGGATATGGTTCTGCAGGTCGCATTGCGCTTTCCGCTGTTCGGACAGCCCGCAGCCAGGGTATACCGGTTGGATTAATCAGACCCATCAGCCTGAGCCCTTTCCCTAAACAACTTATCCGTGAAATTGCACAACAGGTAGATAACATCTTGGTTGTTGAAATGAACACTGGGATGATGCTTGACGACGTATTAAGCGCAGTGCAGGGTAAAACCCATGTAGAATTCTACGGGCGGTCTGGGGGAGTGATACCTTTCCCAGATGAGATTCTCAAGGAAATTAAACGAATCTCAAAGGAGCCCCTAAAAGATGGTAGGCACCCACGTGATTTATGGTTGGAACGAATGGAAAATATTTCGGTGTAGAGGAGTAAAAATGGCTACTGTAGACACAAAGAACATGGAAGTTGTTTATGAACGTCCCAAGACATTGATAAATAAAATTACCAGTTACTGCCCAGGCTGTACGCACGGCATCGCCCATCGGCTGGTAGCAGAAGTAATTGATGAAATGGGATTATCCGATACAACAATCGGTGTGGCATCCGTTGGCTGTTCTGCCTTTTCTTATGAATACTTTGATTTTGATTTTGTCGCAGCTCCCCACGGCCGCGCGCCTGCCATGGCGACCGGAGTTAAACGAGTCAAACCAGACCGAATCGTATTTACCTACCAGGGGGATGGGGATATGATATCAATTGGAACTGGTGAAATCGTCGCGGCTGCTAGCCGTGGTGAAA
>CAZILY010000068.1:0-7717 GCA_964540175.1 uncultured Pelolinea sp.
CCACAGGATCCGATCCGCCGGCAGGTGATACCAACAGACGCAGAAGTATCTGCTTTTACAGGGATGATGGAGGATTCATTAGCTGAAGATGCCCATTCCCCGGTACCGGGGTTGGTACACCGTTATCCAGATCGGGCCTTGATGCTGGTGACTACGCAGTGTGCATCTTATTGCCGCTACTGCACGCGTGGCCGCATCGTAGGCGATCCAACAGCGACTTTCTCAAAGGAAGAGCTTGATGCTCAAATCGAATATTTACAGCGTACACCACAGATACGAGATGTGCTGCTCTCAGGCGGAGATCCGCTGGTGCTGGCGCCGAAAGTGTTGAAAAATATATTGACGCGTCTGCGGGAAATTCCGCATATAGAGATCGTGCGAATCGGGTCGCGAGTGCCCGTGTTCATGCCGATGCGGGTGACGGATGAGTTATGTGATATGCTGCGGGAATTCCATCCGCTGTGGCTAAATATTCATGTGAATCATCCCAATGAGATTACACGGGAGTTGGCGGATGCGTGTGCAAAATTGGCAGACGCAGGCATTCCGCTGGGCAACCAATCTGTTTTACTGGCCGGGATCAATGATTGCGTGCATGTCCAACGAAAATTGGTTCAGGACCTGGTGCGCATACGGGTGCGGCCATATTATCTGTACATCTGCGATCTGGTGGAGGGTGCGGGGCACTTCAGAACCCCAGTCTCTAAAGGGATTGAAATTATTGAAGGATTGCGCGGACACACCTCTGGATTTGCGGTACCAACCTTTGTGGTGGACGCTCCGGGTGGGGGAGGAAAGATCCCGGTGGGACCGAATTATCTGCTCAGCAGTTCAGACCATAAGGTGGTGCTGCGTAATTATGAAGGTTTTATTAGTACGTATGAGGAACCACAGGATTACCAAGCGCATGATCCTAAAACCTGCAAATACTGCCAGGGGAAAAGCCAAGAAAAAGGACAATCAGGCGTATTTGGCTTGCTGGATGGCGAGAGTATGGGAATTAAACCAGAAGGATTTGACAGGCTGCACTTACGTGAAGGAGAAATTCACCGATTGCGTGCGAATGAAAGCAAGTGGAAAGCGCTGGGCATTGAGGACGGGGAAACTAATAAACAATAGGTTTAATAGTTGAGAAAAAGAAAGGAAGGCAGCATGCACTACAGACGATTAGGACGATCGGGAATAAAAGTTAGTGAGATATCTCTGGGAGCGTGGGTAACATTCGGCAGCCAGATCAGCAATCAGACTGCATCAGATCTGGTGCATGCTGCATATGACCAGGGAGTAAATTTCTTTGATAACGCGGACGTGTATGCAAAAGGGAAAGCCGAAGAAGTGCTGGGAAAAGCCATCGCTGATATTGCGCGGGAGACAATAGTTATTTCAAGCAAGGTTTTTTTCCCGACGATGGGTGGAGTTAACGGACGCGGATTGTCCCGTAAGCATATAACCGATTCAATCCATGCTTCCTTGAAACGGCTGGGATTGGATTATTTAGATATTTACTACTGCCATCGGTATGACCCGGATACTACTGTGCAGGAAGTGGTACAGACGATGGATATATTGGTGCGGCAGGGGAAGATCCTTTATTGGGGTACTTCGCAGTGGGAACCATTCCATTTGATACGCGCGATCACCTTTGCAAAACAGAATGGGCTCATACCACCGATGGTAGAGCAGCCCAGGTACAACCTGATGAACCGCGGTCGGGTGGAGGATGACTTATCACCGATATGCCGTGAATATGGAATTGGATTGACAACCTTCAGCCCGCTGAATGGCGGAATCCTCTCAGGAAAATATAACGATGGCATTCCTGAGAACAGCCGAGCATCTCTGGAAGATATGAACTGGCTGCAGGATCGCATCACTCCAGAAGTGGTGGCACAGGTGCGGCGATTAACTGAGATAGCGCGCGATTTAGGGGCAACAACCGCACAATTAGCAATTGCCTGGCTTCTGAGGCGAAAAGAAGTCAGCAGCGTGATTACCGGCGCGACCCGATTGGAACAGCTGGATGAAAATTTGGTGGCGGCGGAGTTCAAGGACGCACTCACGGCGGATGTGCTCGATACGATTGAGAGTTTATTTAGCCTGGAAAATGGCGTGTAAGCGAAATGGTCTTTGGTTTTTTTTATTCGAAAGAAGACGGATGGGTATCCAAGAAATTTCTATCTACAAAATATTGATAGAAAAAAAGAAAATCTGTTAGTAAAAAGGAGAATTATTTTTTTCACCACTGGCTTTTAGCTGCTCTTAGTGAAATTGTTAAAATAGTATCTTGTCTCAAAAACTTAAAATCAAAGATTTATGTGATTGGTAAGGCCTCGATCAAATTTCTTTGACGGAATTTCTCGACATATTCATATACATCCCAGTAGTTAAGATCCAGTTCCTCGGCAATGTCAAAGATTGAGTGTTCTCCTTCAAAGCGCAGGAATATCTTTTCAAGGGCGAGGTTTAACGGTTTATTTTCCCGCCAATCTACCCATAAGCCATATCCAGACAGAAAAACAGGGCCTTTGAATTTGCGTTTGGGCACATAATTGGTCGCGAACATGCGCAGGATGTTTTCCACAGCATTTGCTGCTCCCTGCAACATATCCTCGTGAATGATATCAAGGTTGTCATCACTGGTATGGTATTCGGTATATGGCCAGCGGCTGAGGGATATACAGGGGATGTTGACCCCAGGTCCATTGATTACCATTTCATCGTTGCCAATCACATTGCGGAAACTACCTTCTATGTAATTTTCATCTAACTGGCTGATGACTCTTCTTGCTATGCGGTCAATCAGGTGGTTATCCTGCCTTGAGCGCTGAAGTGCCAACCGGTTGCGGTTGCCGGTCATTTCGATAAAAATGCCGCCCTTGATAGCCGGGATAAGCTCTTCGTGTTGGCTGAAAAAGGCAATGCTCCCGATAGTTTCCGGGCAGAAAAGAAAGCGAATGCTCATCGAACCGAAAGGTAAAGGTTTCTGGTGGAACCGCCTTGCGATCTCAACCGCAACAGCTACTCCGCTGGCATCATCGTTGGCCATGTTCGGGTGGCACACGTGTGTGGTCACCAACATTTCTCCCATCTGCTTATTGTTGCCGCCAATTGGATCAATTACTGCGCTTAAAGTGCGCAGTCCGGTCTCCGCTGAAATATCATAATTAGTATTGATCACAGCATGGTATTTTTGATTTTTCGGCAGGCTGTCATATTCGTCCTTGCTAATGCAAAAACCCCAACCCCGTTCGTAATATTTAAATTCCCACGGTACGGCATGTGGGCGTTTTTCGGATGTATGCAGATGATGGTTGAGCTCTTCCCAATCCATCCGCTTATCAAGTGCTGTTGAATATGAAACCAGGTGCAGTGGATTCTCTTTCACATCAGCAACTTTCGTTCCGTCTTCCAATTCAATATAGGCCTCATGTACTATAAAGCGTTCTGGAATTCGCCACGTCCATACCGGTTTAGTCGGGGGGTAGGTTTCTAAAGTGCAGCTTGCAAATGCCTGCATCCGCCCTCGGATTAGGTTAAAGGCTTGATCAATCCCATCTGAGACTAACGCCCGGTTCAGCGGATAGATATCTGAAACGATGTCTTTGATGGTCCCGGCGCTTGCATTTGAAACGGATGCATCAAATGGAAAGTCTGTTTTATTGACAATACCTGCCATTGGTTTCGGAGGAGCCGCGATGAGGAAATTGGGTTCTTGGTTCAGAATTTTCAAGCCTTCATTATATGTATCGATGCAGCTGATACATATAACATTTCCTTCACCAAGATCAGCGCTCTTCAGCATACCTTTTTGCTGCAGGTGATTCTGGAATCGGTCAAGGGCCACGATCACATCTCGATCCAAGTAACGGACGAAGAAATCAAATGTATCCGTCCAGGTTTGATCCCCTTTGCTGACCTGCCCACTAAAATATTTTAGATAGCGGTATTCCACATTTAATTGCTGCTCGATGTAGTGAACGAAGGTGCAGAAAGCCATGGATACATTGAAAAAGACCATCTTTGCATCCATCTTGTGCAGCCGTTCAAATACAGAATTCTTTCCAAAGGAGGATTTACCTACACTCCCTAAAACCTCCTCTGTTTGAGGCCCGATTGCGGCAAAGGAGTAGATGGGATGAAAAGAACGCAGCGCGCGCGGGTCTTTGCGTACCTGTTCGCTGAACAGGCCTACTTGCGAGGGAGTTCTTTCGTGAATATAGGGTTTGCCTTTACAAAAATCATAATTAAAAGTAGGCACAATGAGTGTACCCTGCGTTCCCACGGTTTCTTCAAAACATTCCTGCATGAACCGGTTGCCTTCCAACCAGGAATTGGATTTCGATAAGCGCATGGCCAATGTTGAATCCGAATGAACCAGAACCGTATCACCTGCTTTTACCCCTATTTGATTTAATGCAGCAATAACAGAAATTTTTGCTTCTACGAGATTTTTTTGCATTACTCTTTCCCAGCTTGAAGAAATTGTAGGGCAGACTCAACATCTGGCACACTGTTGAAGCCAGTGCAATCCGCTTGTGGTAGTGTACGTTTTGTTAAACCGCACAATACTTTTTTGGGTCCGATTTCAAGGAAACGCGTACAACCAATTTTATCTAAATAATTGCTCGTCTGAGTCCATAAAACCAATCCACACAACTGGTTTGTCAATTCTTTTCGGATCTCTTGTGGCCTCTGGATGGGTTTGGCGCTGGTGTTGGCTATCACGTCAAACTTGGCAGAATTGATCGGTGTTTGCGTTAGAATAGCGTCGAATTCTTTTTGGGCATCTGCCATCAAGGGGGTATGGCAGGCAACTGAGACCGGTAATCTCTTCACGAATTTTGCGCCGCTTTCTTTATAATTGCTTTCAAATTCTTGCAGTGCATCCGGACTGCCTGATATCACAATCTGTCCTGGGCAATTATCATTGGCTATCTTTAATACTTGATTGTTGGTATCGGTTATTTTTTTGATGAATATTTTTAAGGTGGAAATATTTGCTCCAATTACTACGGTCATACCGCCTGCCGCTTTTTCTCCGGCAGATTTCATCAAGGAACCGCGTGCACGAACCAGTTTTAGGCCGTCTTCAAAGGATAAAGAACCAGCAGCAGCCAGTGCAGTATATTCACCCAAACTGTGTCCTGCTCCTGCCGTTGGTTGTAAGGTCTGCCCAAATTCCTCTTCGAGGATTTTCAAAGCTGCGTAACTTGTTACAAAAATTGCCGGTTGTGTATTTGCTGTGTCGTTTAATTTCTCAGCCGGACCCTCAAAACAAAGGTGAGAAAGAGCCATACCCAGAATATTGTCAGCCTTGTCGAATATTTCCTTCGCTGCAGCATATTTTGCATATAGGTCTTTACCCATACCGACAAATTGAGAACCTTGTCCGGGGAACAGAAGTGAATACCCTGCCATTTTTTTCTTAGGTATCCCAGGTGGTTTTCACTAAACAGGCGGCCCACGAAAGACCTACTCCAAAACTCACCAGCATCAAGTTCTGGTTTGCTTTCAGCACGCCTTTATTTTTTGCGTTGGACAATGCGATTGGTATTGTGCTGGAAATGGTATTGCCAATATCCTCCATATCCAGGATGAATTTTTCTTCCGGGATCTTTGACTGCCTCCGCAAATTGTCCAGCATAAATTTATTGGCTTGATGAAAAACAAAATGGTCGATATCATCAATGACTAAGCCTGTTTTTGCAAATAAAGCTCTAAGCATTTTTGGAACAACACGCAAGGTAAACGAGAAAATTGAAGGCCCATCCATAAATAAAGCGCTGTCAGGAAATCCATCCTCGCGTTTTTTGCCCCCTGCCTGTAAAAGCTGATCTTCACTTGTGTATCGCGCACCGCTTACTTTTACGATTAGTTTGTCGGCGCCAGCACCATCGGTTCCAAATATGAATGGCCCGATCAATTCACGTTCGCTTTCTACACCTTGGATCAATGTGGCGGTACCGGCATCACCAAAGATGGTACGCACATTTTTATCTTTCGCGTGCATATATTTACTGTATGTATTCCCGGTCATCAGTAATATATTATTAGCTGATCCACTTTCGATCAAACCTTTAGCTATGGATAAGCCGTACACGTAACCAGAGCAGCCCAGATTATAATCAAATGCCCCGGCAGAAGAGGGTATTCCCAGCCGGGCTTGCAGTGTGCAGGCGGAAGTGGGCAGTACATAATCTGGCGCTTGTGTGCACAGAATGACCATATCAATATTTTTCGCATCATAGATGCTTTGGTCAAACAAGTTCTGTGCTGCATGGAAAGCCAGGTCGGCCGCCGTTTCATCATCTGCTGCGATGTGCCTGGTTCTTATGCCTGTTTTTTGATAGATTTGATCAGCAGGCCATTCAGGAAAGACCTTTGTCAATTCTTCATTAGTTAAGGTTTTTTCCGGTAGGTAATAATTAATCGCTTTTATTGCTGCTTTTTTCAAAAGAGTCTCCTATAATGCGGTGTATCCGCCATCCACAACCAGGTTTGTTCCAGTGATCCAGCGGGCAGCATCCGAAAGTAGAAATGCTGTTGCATATGCTACGTCCTGGATTTCTCCTATTCCAAGGGGATGGCGTTGTACTAATTCTTTGACTTGTGCTTCACTCCATTTTTTGGTCATATCGTCCAGTAAGGGGGTCTTAATATATGCGGGGGAGATGCAGTTCACCCGGATCTTTTTAGGAGCAAATTCTACCGCCAGTGATTTTGATAAGCCTGAAAGAGCAGCTTTGCTGAGTGAATATGTGCTGATTGCCGCCTGGCTGACAAGGGACATCACGGATGAAATAAAAACAATCGAACCGCCGTGCTCATCTCGAATTGAAGGGGAGAATATCGATTTCGCTAAAAAGAAGGCTGCTTTAGTGTTGGTAGTAAAAACCTGATCAAATTTTTCCTTGCTTACCATTGCGGCTGGCAGGGTTTGCTGGATTCCAGCGGCATGCACAACGCCCCATAACTTACCGTGTTGTTGGCTGATATTCTTCATCCAGGGCTGAATGGCTTCAACATCAATCAGATCGAATTTTGCGGTTGCATGGCCTGTCCCTGCTAAATTGGCTAAGGTCTCTTCTAACCGTTTTTCATTCCTGCCGTTGCAAATGACTTTGGCCCCTAGATGGCTAATCAGGATGGCAATTCCCCTTCCAATTCCGGAGGATGCTCCGGTCACAAGCACACGTCGTCCGCTTAATGAAAAGGGATTACTGAACGATTTATTCATTGGTTTTTTCAGATATTTATTCGAATTTATCGCCAATTAGATCAAACAGTTCTATAAAAGTCTTTACCTCTGCGATCTGGTCACCCTCAAGTACAAGGTCGAATTTGTCTTCGACAAATGCGATAAAGCTTAATATTGCCATCGAATCCCATTCCGGAATATCAGCGATATTCGCTTCTTCCTTGATTGTGCCTGCTTCAAATCCAAGCAAGTCCTCTAATTCCGGGATCACTTCACTGCGTTTCATGGACTGTCTCCTTGATAATTGAGTTTTCTTAGCATAAATTATATCTTGAATTAATTGCAAATAATGCCAGGCCTGTTAATGAAAATAACAATTATTTAAGAAAAGACCTTCAGTGCAAATCCATGCGGACGCCGAGCGTTGGTCGTAGGACAGGTTTATTCTTTTTTAGCCAGGTCCCCAATTTTCAACTCTTTAAAGCGGAGTATCTGTGTGCCATCGTTGATAGTCACCTG
>CAZILY010000069.1:0-7692 GCA_964540175.1 uncultured Pelolinea sp.
CCTGAAGGTATAAATGAATTATCATTATAATGGACAATGAAATAAGGTTTGTTATGGATAATATTATGGTAGTAGCAGTTCCCGAATTACTAAAAGTGATTACGTATAATGATGAAGTTGTTGGGTTTTTATTTGCTTTCCCAGACATATCTGCTGCTCTTCAAAAGCACAAAGGACAATTATCCCCACTAGCGCTGGTGAGTTATTTGAGAGAATTGAAAAAAACCAATTGGATATCTTTTAATGGAGTTGGAGTATTACCTGAATACCATGGTCGCGGGGGAAATGTTCTGATGTTCTCTGAAATATATAAAACAGCTCATGCAGCTAATTTTTTACATGGGGAATTAACTCAGGTCGCTGAAACAGCAACACAAATGCGAAAAGACCTTGAGAACCTTGGAGTAACACCTCACAAAAATCATAGAATATATAGTAAAAAAATATAGATAAAAGCGGAGATAATTTCTCCGCTTTTATTATTATAATTAGCAAAAAGATAAATCTTTCATTGGAGAAAATAATGAGGAAGTTTGTGTTCATACTTGTAGTATTATCAATTATTGTATTATATGGCTGCGGAAGCGGAGTCGAATCTAATGCAGCAAAGACAACTGAAAATTATATTCTTGCACTTGGTGAAAAGGACAAAACGCAAGTCATTGCCTTGTCTTGCAAGGAATGGGAAGAATCTGCTACTTTAGAGGTAGATGCACTATTGTCAGTTGATGCATCGATTACAGGGCTAAACTGTGAAATTACTGGGGAAGAAGAGATGGATACTTATGTAGTATGCACTGGATCGCTTGATCTTACTTATAATGACGAGATTCGTGCTATTGATCTTTCAAGAAGGACATATACATTAAGGCAAGAAGATGGACAGTGGCGAGTATGCTCTTATAAATAAACTCGTCGCAATAAAATAATTAATGAAGAAATTGTTTAATAGAGAAAACCTAATTGTGATTTTTCTTTGCATGCTTATTATTGGGTTAACTATTGTGACAACTGATAATTCTCCTCTCTGGATCTACCAGGGATTTTAAATGAATTTAAACCAAATAATATTCTTTGTACTAATTTCTCTGTTATATAGGTTGGTTCTGAAAGAAAAAGCGCTTGAGTGGTTCGTGCTGTTAATCAGCATCATGACAATATTTTGGCTTCAACCAGTTTCGACAATAAGAACACTTGATTTCTGGTTTCCGACATTCAGCATCTCTTTAGGGCTGATATCATGGGTAATAATCTCAAAGAAAGAAGAACTTAACTCAAGAGACAACAATATAACATTTATTCTTGTTATAAGCTTTATTTTATTTATTGGGCTATCTCGTCTTGTTTCATTCTTCAGTATTTATAAATATATTTCTGCACCAAAACCCATCTTCACGATTATTTTTCTGGCAATATTATGTTTTGTCATATTTGGATTAAAGTCATTTGCTGGTAAAAATAAATTTATACTGGGAATTGCAGGTTTATTATTAATTATTTTTATAATACTAAAAAATGAGTTTTTGTCTTACAGACTAAGTATATATTTACGTTATATAAACAAACAATCTGTAAACTTAGCTTTTGCTAATGAAATTGTCTGGATTGGATTTTCATATTTTGCGTTTAGGATGCTGCATGCTCTAATTGAAAGTAAAAAAAGAGGAGGGGTAAGCATTTCGCTAAAAGCATATCTTGGTTATCTTTTATATTTTCCTGCGTTTTTAGCCGGACCAATTGACAGGATTGACCACTTCCAAGAAGAAATATTGTCTAATAAGAAACTATTAATTGAAGATCTAATGTATGCTGGAGAACGGATTGCCATCGGATTATTTCAAAAATTTATTTTGGCTGATTTATTAGCAATAATTTCAATTAATGAAACATTGGCAGAAACAATCACCTCGAAATTCTGGATGTGGTTCGTAGTGATTATTTACGCTTTCCGAATTTATTTTGATTTTAACGGCTACTCACATTTAGCAATAGGTATCTCCAGATTATTAGGAATTCAACTTCCGGAAAATTTCAATAAGCCGTTGCTCTCACCAACGCTAACAATCTTTTGGAATAAATGGCACATTACACTGACACAATGGTTTAGGGCATATTATTTCAACCCGGCAACTAGATATTTAAGAAAGAATTGCAAATCTATAAATTCAAATTTCATAATGGGACTCATGCAAATTACAACGATGGTATTGATAGGTTTATGGCATGGTATAAGCTATAACTTCATTGCCTGGGGGGCGTGGAATGGAATTGGATTGTTTGTACAGAATAGAGTAACAGGATTCGTTAAAAAGAAAACAGTAGCAAGGAAACCTTTGTGGCAAATATCGCCAGTATATAGGGTAATATCGACTATGATTACTTTTATATATATTTCTCTAGGTTGGGTTTGGTTTGAGATGCCGACTTTGGACGCTTCAATGCAGGTATTTTTTGTTCTATTTGGTAGATAATGAAAAACGAAATTTCCTATTCAAGTATTTCAATAAAACGCATAATCATTAAGACTTTATTAATTTTGTTTGTTTTTAATTTCGGATGGATTTTTATATCGAAGTTATCGATAGGCAATTTGAGCTTGTATAATTCCGTCTTTAATGGACGATCACGATTGCCTTTTGGGGAGAATACAAAACGGTCCAACAACCTGAGTTTATACGATCTTGACGCGATGTTTGCTTCTCATGAGATAAGTAAAAAACAAATAGATGCCGAATATTTACATGTAGTGTTGATAGGTGATTCATCTATCTGGGGATTTCTTCAAGAACCTGATAATACACTATCCGGAATGTTAAATAATAATTTTCTGGAGATTGATGAAAAAATCATCTTCCATAACCTCGGTTATCCAAGTATTTCTATATTAAAGGATTTGATGGTTATTGACAGGACTTTGGAATATGATCCAGACCTTATTATATGGTTCACAACTTTAGAAGCCCTGCCTATAAAAAATCAATTGGAAATACCAATTATTATTAATAACCCTCTGGTTGTTAATTTGATAAAAGAAAAATATGATCTGACAGAAATTAATAAAATAGAAGAAGATTTATTTGAAAATACATTCTGGAATCAAAGAAGAAATATTTACGACATGCTGAATTTGCAATTGCTTGGAATACTGTGGAATGCAACGGGTATAGATCAGGAGTATTCTGAAACATATAACCATGCCCAAAGGGATTTTCCTGAACCCTTAGAACAATATTATGCAGTTAATCAGGATGATAATCTAAAAGAATTTTTGGCGCTCGAAATAATCAAGAAAGGGATTGAGATTAACAATGGAATAGATTTTATTCTGATAAATGAACCAATACTAATTAGCAAAGGGATTAACAGCTCAGTTCAATATAATTACTACTATCCCAGGTGGGCATATGATCAGTACCGATCAATAATGAAGGATTTTACACAGAAGAATGATATTAAGTATTATGATTTGTGGAAATTAATTCCAGAAAGTGAATTTACTAACAGCGCGATTCATTTATCTAAATATGCTGAAAGAATATTGGCTGATGAGATTACTTTGGTGGTAGAAGATTATATAGGACAAAAAGCAAACAATGACAATAAAGAATAAGAAAATGAACACACTGGCTTGTATCGTATTTATATTACTTATTTTGCCAAGTTGTAGCAGTTCAACAAATCCAAAAGTATTTGAAGTAACAATAGATGATGTAAGCAATGAATCTGTTACAACGCTTATTCCAGAATCGTTAATTAATCAAATTAATGAAACGTATACTCCACAAGCAACTTTAGATAAATCAACACCGACTCCCGATATAAGGATCCCGCCAGATCAATGGCAGGATTGGCCAATTGTTCCGGAAGTTACAAATAATTCAATAGCGATCTTTGTAAGTGGTACTCAAAAGAAAGTTGATTCCAAATCTTTCTCAAAAATAGGTGATTGCCAGAATGTCAAAGAGGCTTTCTTGGGAATCTACGATCTTAAGGGGCGATATTATCTTCGAGAGGACGAGAAAGATTGGCAAGAAACCATCGATAATTTCACGGGTTATTTTAATAAAGATGGGATGGCTATCGAACAGGGATTAAATGTTGCAGCAGCCTTATCACCTTTGCATGCCGACCCAGATATCTGTGAACCAAGTGAAAGCCCTTTGCAATGTGAACTTCGTGAAGCAAACCCGAGTTTTGCTTTTATAAGTTTTGAACGTTGGTGGCCAAAAGAGACTCCTCCTGATGTATATGAGAAATATCTACGGATAGTTATCCTGACTACAATCGATCACGGAACTGTTCCAATATTAGTAACAAAAGCGGATAACGTGGAAGGGAACCATCAAATTAATCTGATTATTGCGAAATTGGCTTACGAGTATGACATTCCTCTATATAATTGGTGGAGAGCTGCACAATTATTGCCGCATCGAGGGTTAGATCCTGATCGAAATGATGGTTTTCATATCTCTACTGAGGCATGGGATACACGAAGTTACTTTGCTTTGGAGACATTAAACACACTATGGAAAGGGTTGAAGAATCGTTAATGGAAAAAAGAGAGATTATATCAACGTTACAAAGTAGAATAGCTGATGACATTCTTAATTTACCAGAAAAAGTAATTACTCCTGATGAACCCCTCATTTCTAGCGGCCTTATTGACTCGTTCAGTTTGGTGGATTTATCAATACTTATTGAGGATGTCTTTGAAGTAATAATTGAAGATACTGAACTAAATTCAGATGTATTTGACTCACTCGATCAACTTGCTGGCCTAATATTAACACGTTCAAAATAAATGACACTTAACTTTAGCAAGAAATTTCTCAATCAAGTAGCTGAACTTCCTGATAAACAAATTCTTAGAATGTTAATAGACGGGAAGTATACCCATCTAACATACAAAGATATTTTTGAAGGAGCTTGCAGGTATGAACACGCATTATTAAAAGCTGGAATTAATCCGGGTGAGGTTGTGATCCTTATCTTACCGCATGGATTAGATCTAATCTTTGCCTATTATGGCGTGATCCTTAACGGAAGCATTCCTTCAATAATGCCATTTTTAACGGAAAAACTGATAGCCGAGAAATACCGTAAAGATTTCAAATCGCTTATTGATACATCAAAGCCCTCAGCATTAATCACATTTCCTGATTTTAAGGGTGAAATAAAACACCTTAAAAACGATAAATCATCGTTAGGGACTGTAATTATTTCTAATGAAATAGCATTAAATAACGAACTTGATGGAAAATTACTTAAACATCCTGGATTATTGCAACATGATAATGAGATCGCTCTCCTACAGCATTCATCTGGAACAACTGGGTTACAAAAAGGAGTGGCTTTATCTCACAAGGCGATATTTAATCAATTGGAAAGCTATCAGGTGGCATTGAAAATTAACAACGATGATGTCATTGTAAGCTGGCTTCCCTTATATCATGATATGGGGCTGATCGCAGGATTTCTATTGCCATTGTTGTATGGAATTCCACTTGTATTAATGTCTCCTTTTGATTGGGTGAAAGCACCTTACAAATTAATGCAAGCTATTAGTAAATATAAAGGGACTCTGTGTTGGTTACCAAATTTTGCTTATAATTTTTGTGCCAAGAAGATACGAGATCGCGATTTGGCAAATGTTGACCTTTCATCCTTGCGCGCTGTAACAAATTGTTCAGAGCCGATGCGGTTTTCGAGCCACGAGATGTTTATAAATCGATTTAAACCATTTGGATTGAAAGAGGATGCTCTTGCAACTAGTTACGCAATGGCAGAAAATGTTTTTGCGGTAACACAAGCAGGAATTGATTCGCCAATTACGTATGATAAGGTTGATTTAAATTCTCTTCAAGAAAACAAAACCGCAAATCCAGTTAAGGAAGGTAGCAGATCGGTTGTTATGGTTTCCGCAGGCAGACCAATATCTGATGTTGAAGTTAAAATCATAGACTCATCGGACAATTTTCTTAATGAAAGGAAGATAGGTGAGATTGTAATTCGCAGTAATTGCATGCTGAACGGGTATTACAACCGTGATGACATTACAAAAAGCTCATTTATCGATGGTTGGTTTAAAACGGGAGATTTTGGTTATATTGCGGATCAGGAAATTTATATAAGTGGGAGAAAAAAAGACTTAATTATTATCGGAGGAAAGAATATTTATCCGAAAGATTTAGAGACAATTGCTATGGGAGTTCAAGGAGTTCATCCAGGTCGTGTAGTTGCGTTTGGTGTTTATAATGAATTAAAAGGTACTGAAGATGTTGTGATCATAGCTGAAATTGAAGATGAGTTTTTTAATAATAAAGAACAAATCATTGAGGACATCCGCAAAAAGATAACTCGTGAATCCGCAATTACCTTACGTACTATCTTGATAGTTGATAAAAAATGGCTGATAAAAACAAGTAGCGGAAAGATTGCTCGTGCTCTTAATAAGAAAAAATATATTGAAGAGATAAGTTCCAACGTATAAATAATGTTTCGTGAAATAAATCACTTTTTTGAATATTTGAACACAGATAATGATGGAAAAATAATTCGTAATCGAATAGTTATCATTATTCTGGTAATTGTAATCACAATAATTTTCAATCGGTTCGTTTTGTCTCCATTCATATCAGATGATTTAAGGGTTTCATTGAACCAATCCAAGCTGATTTTTGTGAATGGGAAAAGCCCATATGATCTAGAGATACAAAATTATATTAAAGGTATAGCAGAGGATGAAAGATGGGTGCTTAATACTAAATTTGAATATGGGTATCCGCTTTTTCAGCTGTTAATATATTTGCCTTTTGCTGTAATTCCTGATTATTTGTGGGCCTCTGCCTTTTTCCTAACGATAAATCAGATTTGCATTATCCTAATCATTCATATGTTATTTCAGATACTGGGATGGAAACCGAAGATCGTTGAAAGAATAAGTGTCTATCTTTTATCCGCCACTGTTATTTTTATCCAGGCAAACATGTTTTCTGGGAAAACTTCAATTATTCAACTGACATTCATCGTTGCTGTACTTTATTATGAGGAAGATAGAAAACCAATATTGTCAGGAATATTTCTTGGATTGTCTTTCATTGATCCAATTAGCATGTTGTTTGCAATTATTGTGTTGCTTATCATATTTATTTCAAAGAAGGAGTTTTCAATTGTTTTTTGGTTTATCATAACGATTGGACTTCTATCAATTTTTGTAACTATTTTTGACGGGAATTGGATAATTGGGTGGCTGAAAAATATGGTCTTAACTCCTTCAAGATTCCCTTTTATAACTTATATCGATGGAATTCAAACAAAATACGGTGTTCATGCAAATAGATTGTTTTTAATCATTCCTATTATTCTTACTTCTTGGTTGATATTAGAGGTTTTTAGAACGCCAAAGGAAACAGCCGGAGAAAAAATATGGTTACTTTGCATTAGTGGAATAATTAATTATTATGTTATGGTGCGGCCAGATCATTATGCAGCTGTTTTATTTTTACCTACACTTATTTTTCTAATTAGTGTTTGGTGGAAAAGAATTAATCATGTCGGGAAAATAATATTATATTTATTGTTAACTGCTATGTCTGTTGGAGTCTTTCTATTACAAATTAACACATCACTTGCAACACCTGGTTATGTGTCATTCTTTCTGTAAATTCAGTCACAGATCCTTTCAACAATATA
>CAZILY010000070.1:0-7672 GCA_964540175.1 uncultured Pelolinea sp.
TCCATTCCGGGTCAGCACAACACTGACTGCAGAAGAGTATTGCCGTATTGTGTACCGAAATATACGGCTTGTCAAGTGGGGATTTTTACCATTTAATCAGTATTCATTGTATCACTTGATGATTATCTCTATTTCTACCAAAAAAATCCCGGAATTATTATTCCCCTATAATAGAGTTATTGACATGCTTCATGCTAATTAAATATTCAGTAAGTAATTGCGTTTAGATATTATGAAGAAAATAAAGGGTCATTCTGAGGTAATCAAGTTCACAATTACTGGTGTAATTTTTGGTTTTATTTTTCCTTTCCTCTCTACCAATATTGTGATCATCGATCAAAATTTGCCTTTTAATTTCTCCTCCTTTTTGTTGGTGCAGCAGCAGAATCCACTGCTGTGGATCATAGATACCGCTCTCCTGGTCCTCGGTTTTTATGGATATCAGGTCGGTATTCGCCAAAAAAAGTTACTGGATCAAGCGAAGCATTTGGAAGATATGGTTACCGAGCGGTCTGATGAAATCCTCCGGCAAAAACTATTCTATGAGGCGTTAGTAGAAAACAGCCCAATCGCAATTACCACATTGGATCAACATCATCGGGTTATGTCCATCAACCCTGCCTTTGAAAATATTTTCGGGTACCGCACGGATGAAATCACGGGAAAAAACCTGGATGATCTTGTGAGCAATCCCGCTAATGTACAGGAAGCGCATGATATCACCAAAGGGGTCCTGGCCGGAAAAACAATGCGTGAATTCGGTAAGCGCCGACGCAAGGATGGAACACTTATCGACGTTGAAATACTGGGCGAGCCAATTATTATAGATGGTAAACAAATCGGCACACTGGGGCTTTATCGCGATATCACCGTTGAAAAACTTGCCAAAGAAGAGCTTCAGGTTAGCGAAGAACGATTTCGGCGGATGTTTCAAGATTCTCCAGTCGCACTGAGGTTACAAGATTTTTCAGATAAAAAGCAGTGGGTGCTGAAAATGCAGAATAAATCAGGAAAAGGTATCCGCGAATTCCTAAAAGAACACCCTGATGAATTTTTCACAATGTCCAAGCTTGGAAAGATAATATCCCTGAATTCAGCTTCATTATTATTGTTCCATGCGAAGGACAAGGCAGAACTCCAGGCAAACCTTGGCTCAATTGTGAGCAGTGAATCTCGTACAGAACAAATAAATACCGTTTGCTCTTTATTGGATGGAAAAACCACGTTGGAAAAGGAAATGGTATATAAAAATTTAGAAGGGGAAAAACTGTACGTGATCACCAAGCTTACAGTTCTACCGGGGTCTGAGGAGAGTTGGGATAGAATCCTTTTCTCAAACGTGGACATCACGGAAAGAAAATTAGCTGAAGAGCGGCTCACGTACATCAGCCTGCACGATATGATGACAGGTGTTTATAACCGTGCCTTCTTTAAAGAAGAAATGGCGCGAATGGGAAAAAGCAGGCTGCGCCCTATCAGCATCCTGATCGGCGACATGGACAACCTTAAAAAAATAAACGACCTGCACGGACATCAGGCAGGGGATCTCGCATTGCAGCAGATCGCAAATATCTTTAAGAAATGTTTTCGCCCAGAAGATGTGATCGCGCGAATCGGCGGGGATGAATTTTCAATTTTACTGCCCAATGTTGGCGCAAATCTAGTAAAAATAATTAAACAACGTGTGCTTGATCAGGTGGTTCTCCACAACCAATCAAACACCCGGGATATGCCATTAAGCATTTCTATAGGGTGTGGAACCGCCCAAAAAGGTGATCAACTGACAGATGTGTTCCAACTGGCTGACGAACGCATGTATCAAGAAAAACAAAAGAAAAACTACAAATAAGTTTATTATGAAAGCCATTGGAAAAATCCAATGGCTTTCTTTTTATTCCTTCTTCTCTTCCACCGGGTTAGCTTTAGTAGCTGGCTTTTTCTTAGCAGTCGTCTTACCTGCTGGCTTTTTCACGGCCGGTTTCTTCACAGGCGCTTTTTTTACTGCCGGTTTTTTCACAGTTGACTGCTTACTCACTTCAACTTTTTTGATCGCGGGTGTTTTTTGCACTGGTTTAACCTCCACAGCACCACTTTCCTCACCCGGGTCCAGCGGCATAATGATCCACAAGACCAGGTAGATCCACAATCCGCCAAATCCGACGAATAACAGAAGAACAAAAGCCAACCGGATCGCTGTTGGATCCACATCAAAAAATTTTGCTAAACCGCTGCACACACCAGCAATCATCACATCTGATTTATTTCTATAAAGTCTTTTCATTATTAACACTCCATTTTTCTTTTTATATACGTGAAAAATGGAACTCAGGTTGCGAATTGAATAATTTAATACAGTGCCGCAGTCACTGCTTTTAAATATTCAAGCGGTGACCCACAGGTATATCCCCAAGGAGCTTTTGGTTGTTCGTAATTAAAAACATCAAAAAACAAAATATCAGCTGTATCTTGATTCTCATACGTAACTGAAACCTTGCATAACTTGCTGCCATTCACCCGCATTTCATCAAGCAGGCTTGTTTTAATTGCCTGCCCCTGCGGACCCAAAAGCCACGGTAGACACGCGCTTTCCGTTGTGCCCTCATCACGCGGGTCAAACCCAATTTTGATAGGGTTTTCAGATGAAAATCCATACAACGGATCTTCCGAATTGACACACACACCCTCAGGTGCTGCGGTTGGTTCTGGTAGAGATGCTTCCAAAAAACCGAGCTGTGGCGACCAGGATGGGTAAAAATCTTCCTGGGGAAGATCAGTCAATCGGTTCAATCCTGCGCCATTTGCGCTGATGATAAAAATATCGCGATTTCCTTCCATATCAGAAGCAAATGCGATCATCTGACTGTCAGGAGACCAGGAAGGTACTTCAACAATGGATTTGTAATGGGTGAGTTGAATCAAGTTTGACCCATCTGTATTCATCATAAATAAATTAGCAAACCCATCCCGCCTGGAAATAAAAGCAATGCGCATTCCATCTGGAGACCACACAGGATTAGAATCCGCTGCAGGGTCATCTGTAAGGCGAATTAATTCTCTGCCATCTGCTCTTATCTTATAGATTTCTGAATTAACATCTCTGGTAGAGGTGAAAACAATCCATTCTCCATCTGGAGACCAATCTGGAAACAAATCTTGAGCAGGCTCATTCGTCAAGCGAACAAGGTCGTTTCCATCTGTTCGTATCGAATAAATTTCATCATTCCCATCACGGTCTGAAACAAATGCGATTTTCTCGCCATCTGGAGACCAGGAAGGCAGCACGTCATTAGCGGCTGCATTTGTCAACTTAGTCAGATTTGTTCCGTCGGGGTTGATGATAAATATATCCGGGTAACCATCCCGATCAGACGTGAAGGAAATCTTATCTCCATTTGGTGACCAATCGGGGAATACATCTACTGCGGGATTATTGGTCAATCGGCTAACCGCGGTGCCATCGGCATTCATCACATATATTTCCAAACTGCCATCCCGGTCTGACTGAAAAGCAATGCGCCCCTGCAGTTGAGCGCTAATTTGTCTCACTGTAGGTGTTGGTGATGGTGTAGCCACATTATCAGGTGCAATCGTCGCCCATATCCTGGGTGTCTCTGTAAAGCGGATGATGCCAGGCGCTTGCTCTGGTTCCTCAGCGGGAATTTCAGGCTGCGGTACACACGCATTGATCCCCAATATAATTATCAGTACGGTTGAAAAGAGAAATGTTTTCTTTTGTTCCATCATTTCCTCATGCTTCTATCTGCCCCAACCACAATATTTATCTGGGGAACGCCGTAAAGTCGTCAAACTGGAAAACACCAATATTCCCATCTATGGTGCCAGCGATTAATCCGATCTCGCCAGATTTGAACGCATCATCTTTCTGGCTATCCACAAATTCACCATTAACTACAAGTGATAATGTGTTTTCAACGCACTCAAACCAGATCTCATTTTCCCCGCCGCCGCCCATAATTGCAGGGACAGGCACCATATTCTGATGGCCTAATAATTTGTATTCGCCATCTTCAACCTTAAATATCCCGGCCAAGCCATCACTGCTTATCTGCCCAGCATAAAAATTTTCTGAGTCCTGAAATCTACAGATTAATCCAAAATTATTATTTTCTGAACCCCGCATTTTTGCTGCCCTAACAGTGGTTTCACTATTCACAAATATCCTGCTATAGGTTGTAAATATATCTGTATTAGGCATATTAACCGTGATCTGGTATGTTTCTCTAACATACCCTGCCGTCCCCTCATCAATTTGGATGTTTTCCCAACCGCTTTTTGAATCAGAAAAATCATCTCTTAATGCTGTTTCACCTGTGCCATCTTGTGCTGATGAATCAAAAATGCTTGATAGCAGCGGCATTCGAGCGCAGCTTATAAAAAATACTTGTAGCATAATACATATTAGTATTGCTGATTTTCGCATTGTCCTGCACTCCATGCAGATAAATAATTATTTTATCAACCACCCACATCATTAGGATCAGCGGGTATTTCTAACGAAAAATCTGTGGATTTCCCGTACACAAACACACTGTAATTGCCCCTGCTAAGTCCGCTCGTATCCAGTACGAACATTTCCTCAAATGATTCAAGCGCCTCCGTACACACAATTCCAACTTCTCTTTTCGTGTGGATCTTAACGGTATATCTATTCTCATCACGAACAGGTTCGATCATATATATTTCCGTGCAGCCATCAGGTAAGAAACCATTTACAATAATCTGTATTTCCTCAGGCCAGGCAGGAGGATAAATCACTCGCACAGATTCAATATATTCTGCTTCTCCGTACTGAGCCACCTCGCCCATATCCCCATGATTATCAACAGGAGAGGGGGTTACCGCTTCCATCCCCTCCGCTCGCTGGCACGCAGATATTAGCAGCACTATTAAAATCAAACCACTTTTCACAACTTTCATGTACTGATATTCTAATAGAAAATCACAAAACATTGGGAAATTAAAAAAATCAAGGCACCTGCTATATTAACTGCAGGTGCCTGTTATCCTAAAAAAGTCTCGGGGTTTTATATATAGAAATCTACTGCTTTATCCAACGCCAGGTCAAGGGTTGACCGGATGATCTCTGAATAGGTTGGGTGAGCATGAATGATCTCACTCACATCATGTATGTTTGTCTTCAAAGCGATCATGTTTGCCACTTCCTGGATAATTTCAGACACATTATGCCCAATCGCCTGCGCTGCCAGAACGATATCATCCTTCAGCCACATCTTTATGAAACCGTCTGGATAATCTTCAATCCCGGCCCGAAGATTGACAGAAAAAGGCACTTTCACAACCTTCACATCATTAAGATCTTCAGGAACAATTCCCACTCCAACTATTTCAGGCAGCGAATAAATGACCGCAGGGATTACGGAGTAATCCATCTTTCGAAGAGTCTCACTTTTACCCTTCATGATATTCTCGGCAGCAATAACCCCCTGCTGGATACCTACATGCGCAAGGATGGACCGACCGGTTGCGTCACCAACCGCCCATATTCCAGGAATGTTGGTCTTCAGAAAATCATCCACATCGACACCCTTTTTCGTGAAACTCAATCCTATCTTTTTATACCCATCATCATTACCAACTGCCTGCCTGCCAATAGCTACCAATGTCATCGGCGCATCAATAGAAACCATTTCGCCTGAGCTTATTTTTTCTGCGCTTATCACACCATGCTTGATGCCGACGCATTTATGCGCCGTTAGAACCTCAACCCCATTTTTCTCCATAATACGTGTGATTTCCGAGGAAATATCCGCATCCATCTGCGCGAGGACTCTGTCCAGAAATTCTATGATCGTTACCTTGCTGCCTAAATTTGAGAAAATCGTCGCAAACTCAAGCCCGATCACACCCCCGCCGATGATTACCAGCGATTCTGGTAATTGATTGATACTGATCAGCCGGTTACTACTGACAATGGTCGGATCAGAAATATCAATAAACGATGGGATCATTGGTTTTGAACCAGTGGCAATGATGATGTTTTCCGCTTCCAGCTCTATGTTTTTCCCATCAAAGTGCATCATCTTACCGTCAGCATCCAGCTTTCCGCCTTTTACCAGCAGCTTATTTGCACTGATGATCTCCCCTTCCCCCTGGTAAATATCCACGTTGTTATTATTCAGTAATTCAGTCACAAAGTTGCGCGTTTGCTTAACTACAGTATCTCGGCGGTCAGCCACTCGTGAAAAATCAATCATAAAATCATTGACAGTAACTCCGTATTTTTCGCTGTCCGCTACTGTCCGTGCAACTTTTGCGGATTCGATCATTGACTTGGATGGAGTGCATCCCCAATTCGTGCAAATCCCGCCAATGAAGTCACGCTCGATCAATGCAACTTTACCGCCTAATTGTGAAATCCGGACTGCGGCTGAATGCCCAGAAGGCCCCCCGCCCAAAATCACCGCTTTATATTTTTCCATATTAAAAACCTACCTTGCCTATTTTATTTATATTTATGATATTATACATATATATTAACTAAATATGCAAGAGCAATTTCAAAATCTACTGTTAAGGTTTTATAAGAATCATCTTGAAACCGGTTATTTCTCGCTCCCGCGACAAGAATCCAGATAGTTCTTTTCTGATAAATCAAGAGGATTTATTTAAATTATAGTATTAGTCTTCAGAAAACACGCACACGCTGTTTCTACCAGCTTTCTTCGCCTCGTACATTTTTCGGTCCGCTGATTCAATAAACTCACTGGGGGCGGAATATTTCTCCCCATACTCAGATACACCAATGCTTACTGTGATTTTTACGCTTCCTTTTTTCGTTTTTATTTCAGCCTCTTCAATAGTGCTGCGGATGCGTTCAGCGACATTAAACGCTTCTTCCTGTTTAGTCCCCGGCAAGATGATCATAAATTCCTCGCCTCCATAACGGAACATATTATCCGTTTGGCGGAGAAGTTTCATGCATATCTCTGACATAGACCGCAGGACGTCATCTCCCACCAAGTGTCCAAACTCATCATTGACCGTTTTGAAATGATCAATATCTATCATGATCAACGACAAGGGAGTTTGATACCGTTTAGCACGTTCAAATTCATTGTCAAGAATCATATAAAAATAGCGCCGATTATACACCCCGGTCAGGCTGTCAGTGATCGCCATTTCCTGCATTCTTTCAAATAGTTTAGCGTTGTCCATTGCAATGCTGGTTTGCTGGGCAATTGTTTCCACCAACCGGATTTGGTTCGCGTCATATGCATTTTGCTGAGATGCCTGCACTGAGAGAACACCCATCACCTCTCCCCTGAGGATCAGCGGAACACCAAGGAATGTGCGATTATCAAAACCAGGCACTCTGATAATCTCATCTTCTTTTACCTCAGCATCTTCCGCTTTGAAATCAGCGATGTAAATCGTTTCCTTTTTCTGGGTCACATATCGCGTAAGGGAGGGTTTTTGCATCAGATAAAAAGGCTCAATCTCAATCCGCTCCCCGTCTTTCTGATACATAAAATAAGACACTTTCTTTTCGGTTGGTTCATATAACGCCAAGAAAAAAAGATCGATCGGGATCACTTTCTGGAGCTGCCTAAAGACCGCCTGAGTTGTCTTCTCTAAACCAACACCCGCGGCAATCGCCAGACTGACCTCGTAAAGAATAGACATTTCTTCC
>CAZILY010000071.1:0-5718 GCA_964540175.1 uncultured Pelolinea sp.
CGTATGTGGTTTGGGCGACTGACCACACGATGACTACGGAAGAGGTTTCCAATACTCTCCTATCAAACTATGGCCAGACGGAAGGTATTACTTGGACGTTGCCTAGTGCGGACGCAGGGTATGATTTTATTGCTCAGTTGGGAGCGATAGGGACTAATAATTTAACGATCCAGCCTCAGGCTGCGGATCATATCTATATAGACGGCACTAAGTTATCAGCAGGAGAGCCGATAAGTTGTACCTCCCCGCATCGGGGCGATAATATTTGGTTTTGGGTTATGAAAGAAAGTGAGGGGGATTTCTCTTGGGTCGGACATATCGGTTCCGGGGTTTGGGCTGGCGCTCGGGCTATTTTTTGGGTAATAGGAGGAGACTCAATTGATTACCCTTCCACACCATTGAGTCGTAAAATGGATTTGTCTGGTGGCGCTCCCGGCAGTTGGTCGTTAGATATTTCACCACCAGATAGATGGTATGTAGGGTATGCCGGCATACTAGGCGGAACCATTTATAATGGCGCAGGCTACCTTATTACTGATGGTTGGCATTCACAAAGTAAAATGAGGTCGTTCCAACCAGGAACAGGAGCTTGGAGTGCCGAGATCGAATTGAGTGTATGGAGTGCATCTTGTTCTTTTCTGGGTATAGGAACAAAGGGGTACTCTTGTTCAAACCCTGCTACAGGTGGACCGACCAATAAAATGTGTATTTATGATAAGCCACTTGGTTCTTGGGCGATAGCTACAAATGTTTTAAGTGGGTTATCTAGAGAAAATATAAATTTTGTATCAAAAGAAGTCTCATCAGAAGAATATGGGACGTTTTACACAAGCGGTCTATATTTAACAACGGCCACTATTTTTTATACCCCTTCTTTAGATACAGTTATTACTAAAGCTAATTTTGCTAATACACCTACGAAAAGAGGAGCCTCTTTTCGTAAATCCGACGCGGAAGGGTATGGCGTTGGTGGTTGGCTATCTTACCCAACACCAACATCCTTTGACTACACCGTTAAATTTACAAATTTTGGAGCCGGCAGCTGGTCTAGTGAAACAGTTTGTCCAGTAACGTATTATGGTTTTAACGGAGGAGGTTCTCAAGGATGCAGTATTTCTGGAAAAGGCTATCTAACTGGCGAAGCACAAGATGTAACCAATTCAAATGCTTGTCGACAATATTATGACGAAGTGTGGACATCTATGACATCATATGGAGCACCGTCAGTAACGAATAAAGCTGACGCTTCATATAGCGAGAACCCAATCTAATGATTAAACTATCCTACATAACCCCAACAGGAGGTTCCTCAGGGGGAGACGGCATAAGAACCAGATACGAGATACCAACCACATCAAGCATACTAGAAAAACAGGTCTCAACCACCCTGGTATCAAACTTCGGACAGTCAGGTACTATCACATGGACACTACCTATAGCTAAGAAAGAGCTTGATTTTATTGCACAGATTGGGACGGCTACTGGATCGGATTATATTATAATTAAACCACCGATAGGTGAGTCGCTCCTATTGATAACCGATCATCCATATTTCGTAACTCAAATTGACTGCAAGGACGCAAACGAAGGAGACTCAATTTGGTTTCGGGTCATTGAGTCGGTTGTAGATGGGAACTTCATTTGGTTTGGGACTATAATAGCTGGGGATTGGTTAACCTCAAATGATTTCTTCTGGTGTGTAGGAGGGGTACAGAATTCCGCACAAGTTAACCTAACCCGTGAGATGAATATTAAAACAAATGCGTGGTCGTTAAACACCCCGTATCCAGTGACCATCCAAGCTGGCAGCAGCGCTATGATCGGAGGGGATATGTATGTTGGTGCTGGTAATAGCGGTGGGGATACTACTCCGTATCCTTATATATCGGCCTTTAATTTTATAACCCAGACTTGGTCCTCTTCCATTAGTGTGTCCTGGCAGTATAAAAATGTTTCGTTTATAGGGATAGGATCATTAGGATATTATCATTCGGCAGCCATCGGAAGTCTTACCGCAGGTATGCAGATATTTGACAAGACCTTGTCCTCCTGGACAACTAAGTTCCCTGCCAACACTACCGTTAGAGTTAAAACCTACTCTTTCGGATCAAAAAATACCGGGCAAACGGGGCATGGGATTTTTTATAGCTGCGGTGGGCCTCCAATCGGAGCACCTCCTACAGACTTAACCTATTTTTATTACCCTCCTTCAGATGCGTTTATAAATAAAACAACCTATCCCGTAGGTGGAAGATCAGAAGGTGGGTCTTTTAGAAAAAATGAAACAGAAGGAAATTGTTGGGGAGGGATAAACGCTTCCGCGTGGGAACCTACAGCAGATAACTATAAGTTTACCAATTCAGGCAGTGGTGCCTGGACAGGCGAAACCAACATTCCTTTTATTTTTTCCAACGCTGGCGGGAACATAGGATGCGGGGCAGGAGGGAAAGGATACCTAACAGGTGGCAGCAGAGCCTGGACAGGCTCTACGGCATGCTCTCAATATTTTAACACCGCTTGGACATTGATGACACCATATCCCGCTACCTATATAAATTACCAATCAACAACATCGTTCGGAGAAAACGCTGTTGCTTAGGTAGATAGCCAATTTGCAATTAATTCTATATTATCGTCAAGCCTATGTTCCCCTTTCCCCCTATACCACTTGGAATCAATAAGTTCTTTCATAAAAGTATTGTATTTCTTATGCTTGATTGCTTCGATAGCCCTCTTAAACTTTCTAAACCCGGTATATCCTAGCGCGAACCTCAAATCTATGAGCACTCTTCTAACTACAATTGGCGTTTCTTCCCAGAAAAAATGGTACGAAAAAATACATTCCAAATCATTTGTGCAGTTTATAATATCGTTACCTAGCAGGAACAAAGCTTCTTTTTCTGATAACCCTCTAGTGTCTAAGTTTCTGCCAAACCCAATTGTCGTATATCCAGTAGGACAACTGTACGCCATGTGCCGTCCATTTAGAACACGAGAGCCTTCATGTTTTATTAGTAGATCTTCATATTGTTTTGTTATCGAATCACGCTCTTCATATTGTTTTGTTATTGAATCACGCATTAATTTTCTCCTTTTTGAATATCTATAAACTCCCATACCTGCAATCGATTAGTTTTACATAAATCCGTACCTCCAGAATCAGCAGGTTTTAGCCACCCATGGCTCTCTAGAAGATCCACTCCCTCAACAGCAGATTTTTTAGTCCGATAACACGACGGTCCGAAATTATAAATGTCAGGTAGAGAGATCCTTTTTAAACCTCTCCTTTTTATAAACATCAGAAGCTTGTCCGCATTGTTTATACCTTGATCCTCTGCGTCCAATAATGTCATCCTAAGACGTTCTGACAAATAATAATCCACCAGTGTTGCTGCTTGATCCATAGCGAGTACTTTTATTTCTTCTGCCTCTGGGTCCTCAAACAAGGTCAAAATACCGGCAAGCCGGATGACATGATTTGGAGCTTTCCCGGCAAACCCCTGTATTGACTCGTATTCTCCCCCCTTGGATAGTCTACTCTCAACGTCGTTATAGAAAATCTCCCATCTATCGTGAGCTGTATCGCTTATAGTAACTTCCCTAGGAACAATAGAATTGTTAACAATATTTAATTTAACGGATAAGCTTTGTTCGAGGGTATCATGATATTTTTCAAATTCTTTAGATTTTGTGATGTCCTCAGATACGTATTTTCTCTCTCCGAGAAGAGATTTAGGGTACGCACATAGGAACCGAGAAATTAAACCCTGGTTTCTCATTACAGCATCATTTAAGAATTTCATAGCTATATCATCCTGCATCATCAGATGTATGGATAAACGTTTTCCGGTTAAAACGACAGCGTCATCTCCTCTTATTCTATCAATAGACGTACCATCCCACCATTTCGAGTACTGAGTCGCGGTGTAAACTTTCTCCTCTTCTTTCATAGAATGCCCGCCCGTTACTTGCCCTCCCTCATCCGCGCAAAGATATTTACTTGGGGTTCCTGATTCGAATAATTTAAAAATGCCTTGTATTGTAGGGTCAGAGAAAACCAGGATGGGATTATATGGTTTCTGTGGTACGTCTGACAAATCACGTATAATCTTGTTAAGATCCTGTCCTCCAGTTGTTTTTAACCCTTTTAGTGCAGCCTTTTTTTTAGCCTCATAGAAATCTACCTTCGTTTTATATTCTATATTATCTGAACGATATTTTATCAAAAGTTTTTCTTGAAAATTCTGTGTCATAGCAGATGCCCTAGCATCACATTCAGTTTTTCTTGAAGACTTGCTTCCGATGGATAGAAAAAACTCATTTAAGGGTATCCTTCTTCCATCTAAGGTCACAATATTAGCTATGCCCTGAACACTATGCGCAGCAAACCCGAGCAACGAATGAGCGCAGATAGCATCCGGCGCGTTAATATTTTCAAACATTTTGCACCCTGCTGCTCCGAGGACGTCGCCTAGCGCGTAGAAAGGATACGGTCTTGGTTCGTTTGCCTTTCGTAATAACGGAATCGGTTCTTCACTAGAAGAAGAAATAATGTTTATTTTGTAAATTGATAGGATCGTTGTTATAAATTCCTTGGACCCTAACGGAGGTAGGCATCGCTGGTTCCATATTTTGCATAACTCTATTGTGTCGTCTAAAGATAAATTTTTAGACAGGTATCCACCGCAAATAGAGGCTAATGCAGAATTACGGTTGCCTTTACAAACCCCAAATGCGGAGTTCACGACCGGTTTTATTAAGGATAAATCTCTTCCGCCTTCTTTGACGGAAGAACCCGTATGAGTCACTATCGGAAATTCCGACAACCCATCCCACCCATCCGGGAAAAATTCCCACCGGTATGGTTTTTTTGATATATAATGAAGTGACGGCGGTGCAACTGCTAACCCGCCGTCACCCTTTAAGTCAACGTCCTTGTAAAACCCGGTAACACTTTTTAACGCTGGGAACGGACCCCCTGGGGGATACTTATAATAAAAATGCTTCCCTCGGGTAGTTATGTTTACCACATTCGCGTGAGGATAGTTTTTCTCTATCCAAGCACATCCTTCTTGTGTGTCACCATCTAATACGACAACCCCTGATATTTTACCGGTTACTATAGATATGCTAACGTCCGTTTTATTTTCAAACCACTCGTGTAATTTTTTTTTTGTAGGAAATTGTTTTTGATATATTTTCCATGGAACCTCCGGTACCCTAGTTTTTGTATGAATAGGGATTACAGAAAAACCCTGCTCAAGATATTCAAGTGCGTAATCTAATATTGTTTTATTCGGAATGAGCATTTATTTTTTCTCTTTTTTTTAATCGTCTATTTTATTGTACAACCGTTTTAGTTCTTCCTGAGCCAATTCGGGGATTTCAGATGGATCATATAGCTTTTCATAGTCGTCGTATTCATTTTTTTAATCGTCTATTTTATTGTACAACCGTTTTAGTTCTTCCTGAGCCAATTCGGGGATTTCAGATGGATCATATAGCTTTTCATAGTCGTCGTATTCATTTTTATAATCGTCTATTTTATTGTACAACCGTGATGGATCATATAGCTTTTCATAGTCGTCGTAGTCGTTTTTATAGTCTTCCAACCTCATTATGACCTCCTTTAAAATTTAAAACGGTATATCTGACTCCGATATTTTAGATTGCAGCTTTGACTCAATATTTCCAGTCATGTCACATGACTGGAAATAT
>CAZILY010000071.1:5818-7599 GCA_964540175.1 uncultured Pelolinea sp.
TTTAGATTGCAGCTTTGACTCAATATTTCCAGTCATGTCACATGACTGGAAATATTTTATGACATTTTGATCGGGGTAATCAGTAGATATTTTAATGTACAGATACCCTTGGCAGACTTTCCCAATAAACGAATTTAAATCGTTCGGATAAAAAACCGAGTTATTGAAATTAACGGCGGAGCATAATGCTTTTAATTTATGTAAACTATAATCATTGGTTAATGACATATTCTCCCATACTTTAGTATTACTATTGTCCTCATCGACAATGGTGAACTCCCACTTAATATAATCTGCCCCGCTTTCCTTCCCCTGCAGAATATTCACATTTGTTATTCTGAGAGTATATAACCCCTCAGGCACAGGGTTATATTTTTTAGAGTCTTTAGTTTGTTCTGTAATATCTGCCAAATTTATTGCTTGAAAAGTCATTCTACTTCTCCTTAAAGTTGTGGTACACCAGAGATCTCTTTAATAAAGGCCGAGAAATCTAACGGTAGTGTTTTAGACAGCTTACCAGTTCTGTCGCCAGCATCATAATAAATATTAGGCTTAGTCCGAAGTACCCTGTTGTATAGTACAGTACCGTCCTCAGCAGTTGTTGTGTCTAGATCACAAAACAAAATAATATCTACCAGCGAAGTCACAATTTTCCCGATCTTGTCTGGTAATGTAGGAACACGCTTTGTTATCTTGCCTATAGTGCTTATGACTACGTCTTTTTCTTGTGAATGAGATATCAATACTAAACCGTACGGCAAAGATGCTAATTTTATTAAAACTCTATGAAACTCGTCATTAATAAGCGCATAACCTTTACCCCAATCCATATCTGATGCGTGCACGATATTATTTTTATCGCAGATATAGTCAGCACATAATTTATATGCGTTGTCTATTGTGTCCAAAATAACTGTTTCGTATCCGTGATCCCCTTTTTGTAGATCCCCGCACGTTTCTAGTAGTTCCCCCCAGGAATTAATCTGAGTTTGATAAACTTCTAGTGAGTTGAGACCCGGTTCTGTAGCAAGAAAGACCGCGTTTTTCATCTCAGAACACCACGTGGATTTTCCGATTTTGCTCGGTCCGTATAACAATATAATAAGGTCGTTCATTGTGTCTCTTCGTGCTGTTTTTTCAGTTGGTAACATTTATATCCCTTCTTGTTTATTATTCGTAAGTTTATCAATAAAAGTCGTACTTAATTTTTCTAATATATCTACAACTTCCTCGGGCGCACCCAGTTCTCTTAGTAGCAACTTACTTAAAAGTTCGATACATTGGATATTATGTGTCTCGATTAGCTGTACCATCTGTTTTATTTTCAAACATTCTGTTTTATTTTCAAACATTTCTTTCAGTTCTATTTGCTGGATAGAATCTAACATCTCCAGCCAATGTTGCAACTTACTTAAAAGTTCGATACGTTGGATATTATGTACCTCGATTATCTGTGCCATCTGTTTTATTTTATTGCTCATAATTATTTTCTCCTCTATTTCGGATCTGTATGTTTTAAAAACTCACCACCCAGCAAGGGCACATTGCATTTCGAGTTCCAGGTCGAATTTTGCTTTAATCAATTCTTCCATTGTCTTCTCCTTTTTTAAGCATTCAAGTCTTTTGTCAAGTTCGCTACCACTTCTTTTATCGTCTTCTTCCTCCATTCTCATCCGAATTTTCAGGATTGCGTCCGGTACTCTTAGCCACATTAATTCTTCTTCACGCTTCATGTTACACCTCCTCAAGAAGTTCTTTCATTTGTGTAGTGAATACTTCAT
>CAZILY010000072.1:0-7589 GCA_964540175.1 uncultured Pelolinea sp.
AAGCTGTCAAAGAGATGATCATCTCCCTATTGGCTGGTTTCCCGGTTCATACCATTACCTGTGATAATGGCAAGGAATTTGCTGGACATGAAGACATTGCTAAAGCATTAGGAGCCAGTATCTATTTTGCGCATCCTTATTCTTCCTGGGAGAGAGGGACCAATGAAAATACGAATGGATTGATTCGGCAGTACATTCCCAAGGATACTAAGTTTTGCGAATTGACAGACGAGAGTATTGCATTTGTAGAAAACCGATTGAATACGAGACCCAGGAAATGCTTATCTTTCAACTCTCCTGTGGTATTCTTAAATAATCACGGTTGCACTTGATACTTGAATCCAAGAGATAATATAATTACTCAATGGTTCCGATTAATATTTTCACTTGGTTGCTTGCCTTATTCCCTGTAATCCTCATTCTTCTTCTAATGACCACTTATAAATGGGGGGGAAGCAGAGCTGGCATGCTTACCTGGCTGTCAGCACAACTAATTGCTTCCATTTTTTTCGGCGCTTCCTCAGCCCTCCTTCAATATACATATATTAAAGCTTTCTTTCTCTCACTTGATGTCCTTCTTATCATTTGGGGAGCGATGTTTCTTTATCAAGTTACTAACAGGGCAGGCACCATTCAAATAATCGGGAAATTTCTAGCAGAACTTACCGAGAACCGCGCATTCCTGGGTATTTTTCTCGGATGGCTTTTCCCCTCCTTTTTACAAGGGATGGGAGGGTTCGGCGTTCCAGTTGCTGTATCTGCTCCCCTATTAGTAAGCGCAGGTTTTTCTCCAATCACGGCAGTTGTGATCGCAAGTATTGGGCATGGGTGGGCAGTCACATTTGGGTCTATGGGTAGTTCTTTTAAAACACTAATTGCTGTCACAGGATTATCCGCGGACTATCTTGCTCCATTTACAGCATTGTTGCTGGGAATGTCATCCTTACTTTGTGGTCTATTTGTGATTTACCTGTCTGGCGGAAAAAAACATTTTCTTAAAGCGCTTCCACTTACACTTTTATCCTCATTATTTCTTTCAACAGGCCAATATTTACTCGCAACCAACGGTCTTTGGGTCATTGCAGTCACACTCCCGGCAATGGGTAGTCTTGTTATGGGGTTCCTATATGTACGGTTTTTTTCCAAATATAGCCGAGAATATCTTCTAAAGAAAAAAAGGGAGGACCTGCTTGAAATAATGATTGCTCTCCTGCCATATATACTTTTAGTTGCTCTAATAATTATTTTCAATTTTTTCTCCCCAATTAAAGAACTATTTGCGCAATATACAATTAGCTTCCAATTTCCACAGTTATCCACAGCCTATGGTTTTATTACTCCAGCAGAGACGAGCAAAAAGATCAATCCATTCCTTCACCCCGGCACCACCATTATTATCAGTGCTCTGCTGTCCTTTTTTCTCCTTACAAAAAAAGCGTGTCTGAATGGTAATGAAATAATAGATATTATTAAAGATACATTTAATAGCTCGTTGAATACTTCCATCGCAATTTTTTCGCTCGTTGGCACAGCCGTGGTAATGAATCATACCCAAATGACGAATGTGTTGGCGGCAGGTATAAGCCGCGTTTTCAATCAAGATATTTACCCAATAATTTCCCCATTCATAGGCGCGTTGGGTGCATTTATAACCGGCAGTAATAATAATTCCAACGTGCTATTTGGAAATCTTCAACTGCAGACAGCCGAACTCTTAAACCTTTCCGTTGCCCTAATCCTTGCGGCTCAAACTGCCGGAGGCGCTTTAGGAAGCATCATGGCACCAGCAAAAGTTATTCTTGGCTGCAGCACAGTAGGATTAAGTGGGAAAGAAGGAAAAGTGATTGGAAAACTGGTCCTATATACCAGTGTTTTAATTCTTATGCTGGGTATATTCACATACATCATTTCAAGGATTCTATAAACAATGAGAACCACATTACTGAGGGCCAAAAAGAACATCAGTAAAACCATCTTTCTTTTTGATTTATTAACTCCAATATTATTGTATGTTTTATTGAATAGCGGAAAGCACTTTTTTAGCACGGTTTTGTATATTGCCGTCATCTTGATCAGAATTATATATGTGGCGACTTCATAAGATTAATTAACCTTTCCCCTATGTTGGTACGGTTTTACCCAATCATTCCTATAAGCTCTTGGTACTTAGGCGGCACGTGAAATCCAACCATTTTCCAGGCAGCACCTATTTTACCAGGTGCATTTAATAAAGGACTCAGTGCACCCAATCCAGTGGAAGTGGGATAATCTCGAAAATAGACAAAGCAGAATAATTCTTCAGTTTCACTTATCTAATTTTGTTTACGAAAATTATTTAACATTTATAAGCTGATATTCCTGAGTCCCAACCCCAATCTCTTCCGCGTGATTAAGCCCATCTTTCCAATGCACATCGGGGTGGACATGAACGAATTTATCTTCTCCCTCTTTCAACTTCTGCTTATCTCCAATTATGCTTCCCTCAATTTCTGGAGCAGCATTGACCAGATCCACGCAGGCCCTATCGAGCGCAACCGGATCATAAGATGCAGCTATCCCAACATCCGGCACAATTGCTTGATCATTCACATCCCAACAATCACAATCCGGGGATATATTCATCATAAAATTGATATGGAAATGCTGCTTACCATTCAGAACAGCGAGTGTATATTCTGCGATTTTCTCATTCAAAATATCAGCCGCCTGATCATAAACAGCCCGTGCGGCACCATAGTGGCAGCTGGCAACACATTGCCCACATCCAATACAATTTTCGTAATTTATTTGCGCTTGCCTTTTTTCATTATACGTGATCGCTTTTTCCGGGCAGTTCTTAAGACAAATCCCACATGAAACACATTTTTCTTGATCCATCTTAGGTTTTGATGCGGAGTGCATTTCAAGTTTTCCCTTCCGCGATCCGCATCCCATTCCAAGATTTTTTATAGCACCTCCAAACCCTGTTTGTTCATGTCCTTTTGAAATGATTAATACTGATGATCACATCCGCATCGGCTATCACAGTACCTATTTTTGCCCTTTCAACATGCTTCTGATTGATTTCAATTTCTTTGGCGTCGGTACCAGTTAATCCATCCGCGATGATCACGTCACAATTAACTGCAATGCGATTAAATCCATTTTCCATGGCGGCCTCTAAATGATCAATCGCATTTGATCGTCTTCCATAATAGAGTGTATTGCAGTCTGTTAAGAATGGCTTACCCCCCCGTTCCTTGATCTTATTAACGATTAAAGCAACATAATTAGGCCGAATATATGCCAGATTGCCGGGTTCACCAAAGTGGATCTTTAAAGCAACCATTTTTTCTTTCAAGTCCATGTTTCCGATTCCCGTTTTTTCAATCACCCTCTCCAACTTATCCAATAAATTATTTCCGGGTTGTGTTCTCATATTTGTGAAAAATACTTTTGATGCCACCATTAATTCCTCCGAATATTGTTTATAAATTCAGCCAGTATTTTTGTAATCTTTCCAGGTACTCCAATATAGGCACATAGCCTATGCCGTTGTTCTCTTCTATAGTACCGTATCTTGAAAAACTCGCGAATCCGCAGGTTTTTTCAATCAGGATCAACCAGTCACAAGACCCATCTATTGCCATCGCGGGAATAGTCAATGCTTCCCGTATACCTTCCGCGATGTAAATCTGTTTACCTTTGTATGCAGTGTTCCCATGTATCCAATTAAATCCGTTCTTGCCACTGTACCGCGGCAGAAGTTTTTTATCTTGTCAGCATATGAAAACACATTAAGCTTGTTTGCCAAAACTGATGCTATACCTTGACACATAATTCTATCGAAGGATGCTTCTCTAATATACGGTTGACCCATTACATTGATCCCATGACATCATTCAGATTATGTGATCAAACAGGAACCCATAGGGTAAAACCAAAGGGGTTCCTGCCCATGTCCAATTTGAAATAAAATAACCACTACAAGTTTTCGTGTTCTTCTGTATTTATTAATATGTGACCAATAAAAATTTCCGCATCTTCTTTTGTGTTTATCTCACCAAGTACCTGCGCTTCAGCAACTTGTTCCAATAAAGCCCCAATTTTCTTTCCTGGTTGAAGATTGAATTTATTCAAGATATCATTTCCGTTAATTAATTTGATTGGGATGACAATTTTATCGTAATGAATAAAATAAGCGTCAAAAATATTATTCACAGAACAAATTGCCCTACTCCATCGCTCATCAGTAAGAGTATCCTCATACGCCGCAAGCACATCTGCCAAATGAAGCACCCCGACCATTATGCCCGTTGAACCAGTTTTATTAAAAAATCGGTGGATATGAATGTCTTTTTTAAGCTTATCGGAAAACTCCTTTTGGGAAGGTTTCATATGGAAACGCACAAGTTTTGTAAGATACTCAACCTCATCATTTGAGAACCCCATAATTTTCGCTCGCTGATGAATCAATTCCGAACCTATTTTGGCGTGCTTGGGAAAACTTTTCCGATCATTTTTCAAAACCGGCGTAATTACTCCCTTTCCTGCATCATGATAAATACCAGCAATAATCAATAAAGAATACATGCTGCGATTCATGTTTAGTTGGTCATTCATATAATCAAATATATTTTTTTCATACTTACTCAACGATTCTACTGCTTGCTTAATTCGCGGATGTAATTGTTGCGATTTGAGAGGCTGTTTCAGAAAAGCCATCAATTGTTGGCAATAGTTAACCACCTGGAGGGTGTGTTCCCATGCATCATGAATATGTGGGGAATCTAACTCCAGTTTAAACAATTTTTTAACTTCTGGAAATACTTTTTCTATGATTCCAAATTCCAACATTTGTATGAGGGATTTTCTTGCGTCAGTTTTTTCGAGAATATTTATTATTTCATCACGCTTACGCTCGTTGGATATTTCATCCAATTTATTTGAGGCATTTTTAATTAGTTTTTCTTCGCGTTGGTCAAAGAAAAGATCAAATTCATTTATGAATCGGATTGCTCGAATAGTGCGCACAGGATCATCCAGAAATGAGTTCGACGAGCAGGACCGTAAAATAGAATTTTTAATATCCTCTCCACCATTCATTGGATCAATCACTTCACCGCTTAATGGAATTCTCAATGCCATCGCGTTGATAGTGAAATCTCTCCTTCCTAAATCCTCATCAATAGAATCTCCACTCAAGAGTGCGAAATCAATTTTTAGTTCCTTATTCTCAATGGATATCAATGCACGCGCGGCACCTCGTTTTTTATCCAGTATATAAAAATCCCCCCTAAAATGGTCGGCAACATTTTTTGCTGCCTTAGTAGCGTTTTTTCTAACAACAAAATCCAAATCCTGTACTTCTTTTCGCAGATATGTGTTTCTTATCGCCCCGCCTACAAGAAATATCTCACCACAGTCATCCACCTGAGAAGCGATGAATTGATTTAATTGTGGATGTAGTAATTCCTCGAAATTCACCTTACCCGATAGATATTTCAATTTTCATATTTTTCTAAGTCAACCACACCGATAAACGGCAGATTTCGGTAAATTTCATCTAGGTCTAGCCCATATCCAAATACAAATTTGTTGGGAATCTTAAATCCCGTATATCGAACCGGGATATCAACCTCTCTCCGCTCAAATTTATCTAACAGAGTACAAATATGAAGACTTTTCGGTTTACGTGTTGAAAGCAATTCAAGCACGTAAGCAAGCGTATTCCCGCTATCGATAATATCTTCAACGATTAGCACATCCTTGCCATAGATATTGGATGTTAGATCCATATTTATTCGTACAACCCCAGAAGAATTGCGATTGCCCGACCCATAGGAAGAAATAGCCATGAAATCCATTGTGTGTGGGACAGTTATCTGGCGTGAAAGGTCAGAGAGAAAAATAATTGCTCCACGCAAGATACATATCAGCAGAAGATCATCACTGTCTTTGTAATCATTACTAATGGCGATTCCGAGTTCAGCAACACGTTTTTGTAAATGATTCTCGTCAATTAATACTTCTTTTATGAATTTTTTATAGTTTTCCATGCGATTAATCCCTGGGAACTTCATGGTGCTCCCGGCAGCGCGCCTCATATAATTCTGATGCACCCACTATCACAATTGGATCATTGTAATGAGCAGGATGTCCATCTACTAACCGTTGTGTTCGGGTAGCAGTCCCCCCACATACCATGCATATTGCATGCAACTTGTCAACTTGGTCCGCCTTGGACATAATAACGGGAATACATCCAAATGGTTCACCCCGAAAATCCATATCAAGGCCAGTGACAATAATTCGCAATCCTTTATCTGCTAATTCATCAATAACTTCAATAATCCCATCATCGAAAAATTGTGCTTCATCAATTCCCACAACAGTAGTTTCTGGCAATAAATTCGCTTTAACTTTTGTTGAATTATTTAAAGGAATTGCTTCAAAATCAACTCCAGCGTGAGAGGTAACTTTTTTTGCTTTATAGCGTGTGTCAATTATTGGCTTGAACACCTGAACATTTTGTTTCGCAATCCTCGCTCTTCGCAATCGCCTAATCATTTCCTCTGTTTTTCCACTGAACATTGATCCACAAATCATCTCTATTGATCCAGATTTAGGTTGCATTTTACCTCTCTTATGAATTGATAATTGAATTTTACACTATCACAAAAGAAATAAAAAAAGAAGGCGATAACGCCTTCTTCTAAAACTAAACAATTAAAATTTAATCTATACAGATATTTCTTCAGCAGCTGCGGGGAGTTTATACCCAAGTTGGCGCAACTTCTTTTTCACATCTATCAAAGTTTTCCTGCCAATCCCAGGCAACTCTAACAAAGCTGCTTCCCCACCCTCAAGCTTTTCAAGGAGATGCCCGACGTTAGTAAGTCCTGCCTCGGACAGGGCTGTAGAAGCGCGTTTGCCCAACTCCAATTCAACAATAGGCCGATCAGGAGAAGTTTTCTCCGAATCTTTTTGTTTCTTGTCTTCTACAAAGTCTTCCCGCGCCTGTAATTTTTTATAGAACCGATCAACTTGACCTTCAATATCAATAAGACGCTGCTGTTCACCAGTAAAGAAGGGGTGACACTTCGAGCAAATTTCTGTCCTAATTTCTTCCTTAGTAGAGCCTGTCAGCCAGGTATTTCCACACGCGCAGGTTACCTTAGCCTCCGGATAATATTTTGGGTGAATTTCTTTTTTCATTCTTCAAAACCTTTCAAATAACAATCGTGTTAGATTGATTATTGTGCAATTACAACACTCACTTTTTTCTGCCCATTCGGAAGTCGAGCATATTTAACCACGCCATTCGCTACTGCGAACAATGTGTGATCCCTGCCGACACCTACATTTATACCTGGTTTAATTTTAGTTCCACGCTGGCGAACGAGAATGTTACCACTAATTACAACCTCACCGCCATATTTTTTTACACCTAATCTCTTTGAGTTACTATCTCGGCCATTCCGTGAAGAACCGCCACCTGTTTTATGTGCCATGATTTACTCCGCTTTCAATTATCCTTTTATTTCTTTTCCGCAGAAGTTGTTTTCTTGTCCGCGGTTGCCTTCTTTTCAGCAGTTTTCTTAACAGTT
>CAZILY010000073.1:0-7468 GCA_964540175.1 uncultured Pelolinea sp.
ATCTTTGTTGCATTATCGTAATTTACTGATATGGGTGGGCTTCCATCTTTGAGCTTCGCAGAAAGAGTAACTCTACTATCACAAGCTAATACAACACCTTCTGCTCCTTTGATTACAACACCTAATGACATCTTTTTGCTCCTTAAGGATGTTAGGATAAACTGCAAGACTAATGTTATTATACCGCTTATGCTAATCAATCAACTCCTTGGAAAACTCACCCCCGCCCATCTTGACATTTTGCCCATCTTAGTGTCTATTCGTGAAAAGTATGACATCCTTGAAATAGCACCTGGAAACGAGCCCCTTGCGGAAATCGTAGGAGCTTAAAACATGCCTGGCCTTGAAGCTTTGCAAGATTATATAGAGCTGGAATTTCGACAAATTCCTGATATATTGCCCAAAATAATCAGCACAGTTTACCAAATCCTTGATGCCAAAGAGAACGATATGGCTGCCAATTCTTCAATCCCAGTGCTGTAAATGTGTAACAATCAGGGTTCTCTACCCCTCTTATAAGACAGGAGTCTTTAGATGCCAGCTTGTGTGCTGCTGGAACACATACGCTAATTTAAAAAGCGTTGCTTCGTCAAAATGCTTTCCCATCAACTGCATACCTATCGGAAGTCCGCTGCCATCAAATCCAGTTGGAAAAGCCAAGCCAGGCACACCCGCAAGATTGGCTGGCAAAGTAAACACATCTTCCAGATACATTGCGAGTGGGTCATCCCCGTGTCCACCGATCTTGAAAGCGGTTGTCGGCGCCACCGGCGCAGCGATAACATCCACCTTCGCAAATATATTGTCGAAATCCATCCTGATTAGCGTACGTACTTTTTGCGCCTGCCCATAATAAGCATCATAATATCCTGCTGAAAGCGCATACGTACCGAGCATAATACGCCGCTTCACTTCCGGCCCGAATCCCGCCCCTCGTGATTTCGTGAACATCTGCATCATATTTTCATCCGATGCACGTAAACCGTAGCGCACGCCATCAAATCGTGCCAGGTTTGCGGATGCCTCCGCTGGAGCGATCAAATAATATACCGGCAGTGCATATTCTGTGTGCGGAAGGGAAACATCAATAATTTCAGCACCCAACTCACGGAATGTGTCGACCGCTGCCCGCACTGACTGTTCCACCTCCGGTTGAATACCTTCAATAAAATACTCTTTCGGCACACCGATCCGGAGGCCCTTGATATCCGTGCCCTCTCTGCAGACAGCATCATTTATTGGCATATCAATCGTTGTTGCGTCGCGTTCATCAAAACCAGCAGTCAACCGGAATATCGTTTCCACGTCCTCCACTGTCCGTGCCAGGACACCCACAGTATCTAATGAAGATCCATATGCGATCAACCCATACCGTGAAACGCGCCCATAGGTAGGTTTGATGCCTGTCACTCCGCAAAAAGAAGCTGGTTGGCGCACACTGCCGCCAGTGTCCGTTCCCAGTGCAGCTGGGGAGAACTTAGCTGTCACTGCAGCCGCAGATCCTCCGCTTGACCCCCCTGGTACACGGTCCATATCCCAGGGGTTATGCGTCACACCATACGCGGAATTTTCAGTCGATGAGCCCATTGCAAACTCATCTGTATTCGTCTTACCCAGCACAACAATACCTGCGTCCAATAATTTTTGCACAGCTGTCGCGTTGAAAGGCGGCTTAAATTGTTCTAGAATTTTCGATCCGCACGTCGCTCGTACACCATCCACACACAGCACATCTTTAATCGCCATCGGCAGCCCTAAAAGCGGGGGCACAGTTTCTCCCGCATTCTTTAACCGCGCTCGTTTAATATCAGCGCCATCCGCCATCTCCAGAGCCATTTCCGGAGTGGTCGTGATGAACGCGTGGATATCATTTTCATGCGCAGAAATACGATCCAGAAACGCTTCTGTCATTTCCCGGCTGGATACCAGCCTATTTGTAAGTGCATCCACCGCTTCTTTGACATCAAAATCTATCAGTTTAGTTTTTTCACTCATTCAAGCACCGGTGGTACTTTAAATTGATCTGCTTCCAAATCCGGCGCGTTCTCAAGCGCGCGCTCCTGAGAAAGTCCTTCTTTGGGTACATCTGCACGTAATCGTGCTTGAGGAGACAAGTGGTTGGAAGTAGATATAATATTCTTGGTATCCAGTTTCTGCAGCTGTGCAACATACTCCAGAATATCTGATAATTGCTGCTGGTAGCGCTGTTTTTCTTCTAAGCTCAAGTTCAATCGTGCCAGAAGAGCAATGTGTTCAACTTCTTCAAAAGTTAGGCTCATGCACGTAATTATATCAAGTGGAAAGGTGCTCGGCAAAATTTCTTTCAGATATTCTTTACATCTGTCCATTCTGCAAATAAGAAACCAAACAGAAAGATCGCCCGCCACATTTCAATTTACATACTCCCATCCAGCTGCATACCAGTGTAAATAATCATTCATCTGTTCTTCCCAGTACACTTCATTGTGACGGCCTTCATTCAGATGCCATTCGTGAGGGATGCCATTTTCATTGAGCACGTTCTCGAAACGGTAGGCATTCTTCACTTTTGGGTCAAAGCGCCCCGTATCCAAATAAATGCGTGGTTCCTCGCCGTATGGAATCTCATCCAACCATTCTGCCAGACCGTTGATATCCTTATAGAAGGTCGGTAAACTATGAATACCGACAGCGCTAAAAAATTCACGATCCATTAATCCAATGCGTATAGCCCAAGAAGCCCCACGAGAAATTCCCCCGATCGCTCTACATGCTTTCTTAGCGCACACATTAAGTGACCCTTCAACCCAGGGGATGATCTCCTCTGTAATAGCCTGCGGAAAAGTATTCCCTTCCGCTTCACGGTAAAAGAATTCTTCAAACGGCATCACTATCAGGAACGGTTCTGTTCCTTCTTTGAGGATCAAAGCATCCGTGGTTTCCGCCGCTCCTAAATCCGTCCACATCCCATCATTAAAATTCTGCCCGTGCAGCGCGTACAACACGGGATATCCACCTGGTTTTGTTTCGGAATAACACGGTGGAAAATACACGCTGAAATACAATTCCCCGTTCATCAGCACAGAATCAATCAGATAGCGTTCCACCCATCCGCTTTCCATACACTGCGCGTCTTTTTGTTGTACATGAGGGGAGGTTTGCGTAGGAACCGGTGAGGATAACTGGATTACTTCAGAAGTAATAGCCGGAGTGAAAACCGTTGGAGTTAGTTCTGCCGCAGACGGAATGCAGCCAGACAGAAAAAAACTAAAGAAAACGATTTTTGCTATCTGAACAAGCACCTTGTTTTTTCCACACACGCTGAATATCCCTTCATTCTTGAAAAAACCCCCCTTCCTTGACGGTTTAGGCATGATACGATTATACTCTAGGCGCCGGGGTGTAGCGCAGTTGGATAGCGCGCTGCGTTTGGGACGCAGAGGTCGGCGGTTCAAGTCCGCCCACCCCGACTTTTTTTAATAAATCATATCCAAAACAAAAAACTGCAAAACCACTGCATGACTAAATCCGGGCAATCTCTCGTATGTGAAAATCTTTTATTAATTACTTTGTTCTCTGCGTGCGTCTCTTCTCCGACAGAGGTTCCCCCTACCGCAGTAATCCCGCCCTCCATCACACATGCAAACAGTTCTCCCGCATACTGGGTCCCCTCCCCCTCTGACAGCTTTCAATTGCAATTATCTGATTATCCCCCGGACCTAACCATGCAGGTGGACGTGTTTGAGCTTGATCTTTTTGAGACATCTCAGGATGCTATTGATTCCCTCCATGATGCTAGAAAAAGGGTCATCTGCTATATCAACGTAGGTGCCTGGGAAGAATATCGTCCTGATGCGTTGGATTTTCCCGCTTCGGTCATAGGTAAAGAATACATTGGCTGGGCTGGCGAACGCTGGCTGGACATCAGCAATTATAAAAGCTTCAGCAGCCTCATCGCCGCACGCTTTGACCTGGCTGCCAGTAAGGGCTGCGATGGGATCGATCCAGATAATATCAACGGATTCCAGCAGGACACTGGTTTCTCTATTACCGCACAAGATCAGCTTACCTACAATACCTGGCTCAGCGAACAGGCCCATCTGCGCGGTCTATCTATCGGTTTAAAAAACAATTCATTTCAAATCCCTAATCTCGTGGATCACTTCGATTTTGCTCTCCTTGAAGACTGCGCTGTTTATGGCGAGTGTGCAAATTTTCATCCCTTTATTAAACAAGGAAAAGCTGTTTTTCAGATTGAATATACAGACGAGTTCAACAATATCAATGCTTTTTGTCTCGCAGCGGCCGCAAATGGCTACTCTGCCATCTTCAAGAACCGTGAACTGGACGCCTGGGTTAATCTCTGTCCATCCACACAAACAGAAAATTGATACAATTAGTTTAAACCTAAACGAGTGGCGGTGTGCATGAAAAAACCTTTTCTATCTATCATCATCCCTGCTTTCAACGAAGCAGAACGTCTGCCAGAAACACTACGTAAAATCAACGCATATCTTTCCACGCAGGATTTTCCCACTGAGATTATCGTCGTTGAGAACGGCAGCACTGATGGTACCTATACCATTGCAAATGATATGCAGGGCGAGATCAGCTGTTTGACAGTCCTGCATGAAAACCGGCGCGGGAAGGGGTGGGCAGTTCGTCAGGGTATGATTAAAGCCCGTGGGGAATACCGCTTTATCTGCGATGCGGACCTTTCTATGCCAATTGATGAACTTGCTAATTTTATGCCCCCGGTAGAGCTAAGTGCGCCCATCGCTATTGGCTCTCGCGAAGCTCCTGGCGCAGTGCGTTATGATGAACCCGAATACCGGCATATCATCGGCCGTGCATTCAACTTGTTTGTGCGTATTCTGCTTCTCCCAGGGCTAAACGATACTCAGTGTGGATTCAAACTTTTTCGTGAAGATGCGGCAAACGCTATCTTTCCACGCTTAACCATTTCTGGCTGGACATTCGATGTCGAAGCGCTCTTCATCGCCCAAAAACTCGGTTTTAAGATTGTCGAGATACCCATCAATTGGTACCACCATCCTCACAGCACAGTTAAAGTACTGCGTGATTCATTCCGAATGGGTGTTGATCTGCTTAAAATTCGTTTTAACAATTTAATTGGAAGATACAATGCGGAGGCGTAAAACATACACTATCCCAAAAAAGCCCAATCTCAAATATGAAAAGCAGCTGTGGGGAGATGGGTTCCGCATTGTGGCTGGATTGGATGAAGCGGGCCGCGGCGCATGGGCTGGTCCTGTGTATGCCGCTGCCATTGTCCTTCCCACAGATACCCGTGTGATAAAACTTCTAGATGGCGTACAAGATTCTAAGCGCATGACTCCGCTCCAGCGCAACCGCTGGAAGGGTTGCATCCAGTCCGCAGCTATTTCTTGGACTATTGGTTCAGCCACACATCAAGAAATCGACAAATTAGGAATTGTTCCCGCCACTTGCCTAGCTATGCGGCGCGCAATTGATAAAATGGTATATGAACCAACTTACCTGCTTGTAGATTACATCCAAATCAGCGGCTGCGCCTGCCCGCAAATTTCTCTTCCGAAAGGTGACTGCCGTTCTCTCAGTATTGCGGCTGCCTCAGTGCTCGCGAAAACCGCCCGCGATGCCTATATGGTGAAACTTGATCGGCGCTTTCCCGGCTACGGGTTTGCCCGCCATAAAGGCTACGGTACACGCCAGCACACCGCCGCGCTCGCTGAACTGGGTCCTTGCCCAGTCCATCGTTATTCTTTCCGCCCAATTAAAAACGCGGTTGAAGCCCTATAATGTATTTAATATGTGTGATGATATAGTAATAATTTTTTCATTATGACATTAACTAGAAAGGAGTTTTTTATGACCCCCCCCACAAAGATCGGAATTATCATTTGCGATCGCTATCGGCGATGCGCGGGTGGAAAATGCCTGCGTGCCATGCGTAATAGAGAAGGTGCATTCAGCATCTATGCGGACACAGAAATTGAATTGGTCGGTTATACCACCTGTGATGGCTGCCCTGGCGGCAACATCGAATATGCAGGAGAAGAAATGGTAAAAAACGGTGCCCAAGTTATCCATTTGGCTACCGGATTAATTGTCGGTTATCCTCCATGCCCATATATTGAAACTTTTACCGAATTTCTCAAGAAAAAATACCATGTTAAAGTAGTACTTGGTACACACCCCATTCCCCAAAAATATCTGGATATGCACACCCACCTCGGCACCTGGGATGATCCTGTCTGGAAACCCCGCATAGCGCCCACTATAACAGACGCTGAAACACGCGAAGATTACAACTGAAGCGATCATAAGGAGAACTTAATCAGATATTCAAAAACAAGAATACTCACACTTAATAAACATGAAAATCAAACCGTTCGCGCTTGAACGATATTTCGCTAAACACGAGTTTTCTTCGCCCTATTTATTAAGCTGTTCGGATTGTGAGCCGCTCGCCCTTAAAGAACTTCTCAATATGGCTGACAAGGAAACACATGCTCTTTGGGAAAACCTCTCATTAGGTTACACAGAATCACAGGGCCATCCTCTCCTGCTGCAGGAGATCGCCAAACTCTATGATGGCATCACCCCCCAACATATCGTGGAAATAGTGCCAGAAGAAGGAATTTTCGTTGCCATGAATGTCCTGCTCGAACCTGAGGATCATGTCATCACAACCTTTCCTGGTTATCAATCCCTCTTCGAAATCGCCGTGTCTATTGGATGCCAGGTCAGTAAATGGCAGCCAGATTTCGCGCGCGGTTTGAGGTTTTCTGTAAATGAGCTCAAGCGGCTTGTCCGTGAAAACACAAAATTGATCGTGATCAATTTTCCCCACAACCCCACTGGAGCTTTGCTCAACCGCACGGAATTGCAGGAGATAGTAACATGGGCAAAAGAAAAGAACATCCGTATCTTTTCTGATGAGATGTACCGCTTCACAGAGCTCACAACCACAGATCTACTGCCTTCTGTTTGTGAACTTTCTCCCACTGGCATTTCCCTTTTTGGGTTATCCAAGTCCTTTTCGTTGCCTGGCCTGCGAGTCGGTTGGCTCGTATCCCGTGATTTAAACATCATCGAAAGTATTATGTCCTATAAGGATTACACGACAATCTGTGGATCCGCCCCCAGCGAAGTTCTCGCTATCATCGCCCTGCGCGCCAAAAAAGCCATTCTCGCGCGAAACCGTGCCATCATCACCCACAATCTTAAATCACTCGATAAATTCTTCGAGGACCACAGCGCTATTTTCACTTGGCATAAACCCCGCGGAGGAACAGTTGGTTTTCCAGAATTACTGCTTGATATCCCCGTTGACCAATTCTGTAAACATCTGCTTGAACAAAAAGGGGTCATGCTTCTACCCGCTTCGGTTATTGGCTGCCAACGCAATCATTTCCGTGTTGGTTTCGGCCGCAGGGATCTGCCTGAAGTACTTGGAAAACTATCTGAATTTCTCAACGAAAAG
>CAZILY010000074.1:0-2757 GCA_964540175.1 uncultured Pelolinea sp.
AAGCCTTCCGTCCTCTTAGTCGGAAGGTTAATTTATTTAATGGGAGAGTAAATGGGAAATAATTCATTACCAAAAGCATACGATTTTAAAAACACTGAAAAACGCTTATATTCCTGGTGGGAAAATAGCGGATTTTTCCAGCCAGAAAACGACCCTAATATGCCGGATTTTGATCCCACAAAAAAACCATTTGTGATTTCTATCCCCCCACCCAACATCACTGGCAGCCTGCATCTCGGTCACGCGATGTTTGTTTCACTTGAAGATCTAATGATTCGCTATCACAGAATGCTGGGGGAGCCAGCTCTCTGGGTGCCTGGCAGCGATCACGCGGGCATCGCCACACAACTTCAAATTGAAAAAGCATTAGAAAAAGAGGGTAAACACCGCGAAGATATCGGCCGTGAAGCATTCATCGAACGCACCTGGGCATGGCGGGAAAGATATGGTGGTATCATCACCGAACAAATCCGTCGGCTGGGTGCCTCTTGCGATTGGTCGCGTGAACGTTTCACCCTAGATGAAGGTCTTGCCCGCGCTGTTCGTGAAGCATTCGTAACCTTGTTTGAAAAAGGACTCATTTACCGTGGTTCCCGCCTGATCAATTGGTCACCGAATTTACAAACCGCGGTATCTGACCTCGAAGTTGAATATTCACAAGAGCCGGGAACTTTGTATTTCTTTAAATATCGTTTAGCAGAAAACCCAAATCAGTACCTTCCTGTCGCAACCACCAGGCCAGAAACAATTCTCGGCGACACCGCAGTAGCAGTGCACCCTGAAGATGAACGTTATCAGCAATTTATTGGAAAAAAAGTTTTAGTACCAATCACGAATCGTGAAATACCAGTTATCGCTGATGAATACGTCGATCGCGAATTCGGGGGCGGCGCACTTAAGGTTACCCCAGCGCATGATCCTCATGACTATGAGATCGCAGAACGGCATAATTTAGAGTTGATTAATATTCTTAACCGCGACGTGACTATCAACGGCAACGGCGGGATTTATGAGGGATTAGACCGCCTTGAATGTCGGAAAAAACTCTGGGCTGACATGAAGGAAGTGGGCTTAGTTATTAAAGAAGAAGATTACACGTTGAACGTCCCCCGTTCCCAACGCGGTGGCGAGATCATTGAACCAATGATCAGTGAGCAGTGGTTCGTTAAAATTAAGCCAATTGCTGAGCCAGCCTTAAATGCTGTACGTGATGGAACGATAAAGATCGTCCCCGAATATTTCACCAAGGTCTACTATAACTGGATGGAAAACATTCGCGACTGGTGCATCAGCCGCCAATTGTGGTGGGGGCACCGCATCCCAGTGTGGTACTGTGATGATTGTCACAAGATGACCGTAAAACGCGAAGACCCAACTGAATGCCAGCACTGCGGGAACAAGAATATCCATCAGGATGAAGACGTATTAGACACCTGGTTCTCATCTGGATTATGGCCATTCTCAACGCTTGGCTGGCCTGATCAGACACCCGACTTAGAATACTTCTACCCGACATCCGTGATGGAAACCGGCTACGATATATTGTTCTTCTGGGTTGCGCGCATGGTGATGAGCGGACTCGAATTTACCAATGAAGCGCCTTTCCATACAATTTATCTCCATGGGCTTATCCGCGATGAACACGGTCAAAAAATGAGCAAGACCAAAGGCAATGTGGTCGATCCACTCATTGTCATGGATGAGTTTGGCACAGACGCTCTGCGCTTTACGCTGCTTGTCGGATCCACCCCCGGAAAAGATATGAACCTCAGCGTTAAGAAAGTGGAAGCAAACCGTAACTTTGCCAATAAGATCTGGAATGCTGGCCGCTATGTTATCAGTGCCATTGAGAAAGCGCCAGATGCACCAAACGCGGACCCCCAATGGACGCCTGCAGATGAATATATCCATGCAAGAATGCGGGAAATAGTGCGGGATGTTAACCGATTGTTTGAAAATTATCAATTCGGGGAAGCCGGCCGTCAAATTTATGAATTTTTCTGGGGAGAATTCGCGGATTGGTATATTGAGAGTGCAAAATTGCAGTTATCCCAGGGGGGAGATCGTGCTTTCTACACCGCCTGGACTCTTATGCGGGTATTGGATAAATGCCTCCGCCTCCTACATCCCTTCACCCCATATGTGACAGAAGAATTATGGGGACACCTAAAAACAAGTTCCAATTCCAAAGGCAGTGCATATGAAGCAGAAAACGGCTGGGCTGAAGCCCTCATCATCGCCCAGTGGCCGAGTTCCAAAAAAGAAGAAAGTTGGGAAAAAGATGCTGTTAGCACATTCATCTCCGGCACCATCGAACACACTCGTGCATTCCGCTCATTAAAAACCGATCTCAATATTCCAGTTAATCAAAAAGTAGGTGGAACGATCATCGCGGATAAAGAAACGCTTCCATTAATTCTCAAGCAAAAAGATTTCATAACCTCTCTTGCCAAGGTTAAAGACATGGAAATCCTAGGTACAATTCCAGATGCAGAAGAATACAAGAATTACAGTTCCACTAGCGTTCCATCCACAGGATCAATCGTCTTTCTGAAAACCGAGGATATTTTTTCTCAGGAAGAAATGCGAGAAAAGCTATTGAAGGAGTATGAAATTACAAATGGTCACATAAAGCGCCTGGAAGGATTATTGGCATCCGATTTCGCCAAAAAAGCACCCCCGCAAGTTGTGGAAAAAGAACGCATAAAATTAGATACTTATAAACAAACTGCGGGCAAAATCAAAGATCAATTGGAT
>CAZILY010000074.1:2857-7308 GCA_964540175.1 uncultured Pelolinea sp.
TAATCTTTCAAAGCATACTGTTTTTCAATACGCTTATCTAAAAACTGTTTTGGGTTAAAATCATGAAAATAGATCTTCTTGCACTCAATGGAGAGATCAGCTTCCTCATAAACAGGAGCGTCTGTCTTCTCCGATGCGATTGGCGTTATCCCTGCCTCACTGATCTTGTCTCCATCTCTGCCTGATTTTGTACCCAGAAGATTTAATGCCTTTCTATATTCCTTTGGAAAACCGCATAATGTAAAAGTTGAATATGTATTAATAAAACCATATGTGAACCGCGTTGGCCTGACAACCACCATCGCAATCGGTAAATTCCACATATTCCCAATGCTTCCCCAGGCAACAGTCATGGCGTTATAGCTTCCCTTCGCAAAATTACCACTCGTCAGTAGAAACCAATTTTTATCCCAGATGGTAAAAGGACTGATCTTCATTTTCCTTATCGGTATCTCTTGAAATAATTGATTCATGCTTTTCTCACCTCTTCAACGCTGGCTTTTCATTAATTACCGCATCCAGGTTAATTGGCCCATACACATGCGGAAACATTTCCAACCCGCCTTCAAGGTTTTCGTATTTTAAAGGAGACACTAAAATTTCAGTATCGATCTCCAGAATCACAACATCGTGTTTCCCCTTGAACCAATTTAGTAAAACATCTTCGATCTGTTCAAATAAACAGCAGTGGATAAAACCATCAACAGACAGCGTATCCCCTTCATAAAACGAATGATATTTCGTTTCCTGCCATGTCGATTGTTCGGTAATATGAAATATTTTCATAAGTCAGGAAAGTTGGATTGTTACGAGAACTGAACTGTCGAATTGATTTGTTTCGGGCAGGTTTTCATCAATGCCCTCCCAATTTACTGATTCTTTTCCCTTTAGACGTCTTCCTGCAAGAGACCTGACAAAAATCTGCCATTCTTTAATTATCTTATCTGTTTCTTCTATTACCTCCGCCCATCCTTGATACTTCTTTCCATCAAGAACTAACTTTACTGGCGCACCGTCCTTGATATTCTTCCACCAATCTTTTCCTTTTTCACAAAGCGCTTGGATCACATTATCCTTTCGAAGATAATGGATTGGTTGACATGCAACCCTGCCAGATTGTCGTGAGGTAAATTCAATCAATGCGGTTTTTTCACCAATCAGCATGTGAAATGGACTCTGAAGGATCATTCTTACTATGTAATCAGAAATCGGTTTATGTGGTTTCTTTTCAACCATATGATCACCTTTTGTCTATTTATATTGTATACGATACAACTTTCATCAAAGTTGTTTGGTTATTTCTAAAATCAGGAAACCAATGCCAAGAATTCAAGCATAAGTCCAAGAGGGTCTGGATCAAGGTTTGGTGTAATCAAATTCATACCGTGCCCATTTGAGAAAATCGCATCAGGAGGATATGAGTATGGTATATAGTTATTTTCTGTGATAGTACCGCACACATCTGCTGATTCAAAGTCTGATTCTGCATACAAACACCACACAGGCACAGGATTACTTGCCGCACCTAATTCCCTCACCATTTCACCATAATTGATCGTTAAATAGTTGCCCGGTGAAAAAGAAAGGGCTCCTTTGCAAGTATCCATGTGTACTTGATTTAAATATGCACATCCATCAGCGGCTCCATCCGAACCAATACTCGCTCCAATCATGATGATAGTATCCTTGTCTATACCATCCAGTTCATACGCATATTCAACTGCCGCTTGGACATCAACATACCATTTGTCCCGTTCAAAACTTTTACAACCATTTTCACAATTACGAAATGTGAATGAAAACACATTGTAGGACTTCTCGAGATCAATAACAGGAAACCAGGAAGAATCCAGCCAGGGTGTATTCTCAGCACTCTTACTATTTCCTCCCATTCCGCGATTCTGCAGCCAATATGCGATTTCTACCCAATCATCCTGATCACCTGGTGCCCAGTGCATTAAAATGACTAATGGTGCGGAAATTGACCCGGCAGGATAGTAAATACCATTTAACTCGATGCCATCGCTTGTGGTAAATTTCATTTTTTGTGGATCTGAAGAAAGAGCGGTTGCCGCCTCTTCAACTGGTGAAACACTTTCATCTGTTTCTGGTGCAATTCCAAGTGTTTTCTCTTCAGAAGATTTTTGATTCTCTTCATTCGTCTCTGCAGGTGACGCCCCACCGCATGCCGTGAAAAACATTAACCCTGCGATCATTAAGAACAACAAAATCACTCGATCTCTTTTCTTAATCATCTTATTCTCCTCAATTTATTCCCTCATTCTTATTGTAGCAATTTTTGGAATTAAAAAAAGCAGCTAATAAGCTGCTTTTGAAGTGTATGCTTTATGTTATTATTTCTTCTTTTTTAGTAATCGCGATCCAATGAATAGTAAAACAGCGGACCCTGTTACAACTAACACGATATTCTGGTAAGTATTAATGAATTCCGCGATCAGCGGCCATTGTTCTCCCAGCAACTTACCTCCTAACGCAAGCAGAAAACTCCACAGGGCTGTGCCAAGAATTGTAAAGAAGCTGAACTTGGTTATATCCATCGCAGCTATTCCTGCGGGTATCGAGATCAAGCTTCGAACGATGGGGACCATTCGTGAGAAAAATATCACCCAATCATCATATTTATCAAACCATTCCAAGGAACGATCCAAATCGTTTGTGGATAAAAGTGCGTAACGGCCATATTTCTCCATGAGTATCCGTACCCTCGGTTCTCCCAACCACTTTCCCAATCCATAAAACAGAAAAGCGCCCGTAAGAGAACCCAACATTCCAATAACGGTTATCCAGAAAATAGAAAATCGCCCCGTCAAAGTTAAACTACCCGCCAAAGGCAATACTACTTCAGATGGGATAGGTGGAAATACGTTTTCAAGGAACATAACCAGGTAAAGCCCAACATACCCCATTGAACTGATAATTTGCTCTACCCAGATCTTAATTGCATTCAGTAAATCGCCAAGTTGCATTTTTACTCCCTTGTCTTATTCTTTTATTTTTATACGTGCCTGCGCAATGATACCAACAATTGTCAATCCCAACAAAATTACCGCGCTGATCGGCATACTTAACGGGAGATTCTGAGTAATCACAACTGCTCCACTTACCGAAGTCAGCAGGATTAACGCCCAATCGTACATGGAACCAGCCAGCACAGCGCCAAGTAATGCACCCGCCACAATTGCCAGCCATTGGTATTCACCTACATTCAGCGTGATTGTTTGCAAAAGGTAATAGGCAATATAACCGCCCGAGGCCAACCCTGCTAATCCAACAGCGAATTTTTGCAGCAGAACAGCCAGCAGCGCGCCTAAAAGCCCAGCGATTAACGAGACCGCTAATATGACGGTTTCTGCTTGCCCGGGAAGGATCTGTGGTATGTAAGTTAAACCCACTAGAAAACCCACGAGAGCCACGAAAAGCCAGAATAATTTTCTACCCAGAAACAGTAATAATATCCCAGCAGCCAGATACATAATATCCATTACATACTCCACGTTTTCTATATAAATTTTCACTTATTATATTGGATAATGTGATGAAATAAAAAAAAGGGGCAGGATACCTGCCCCTGAAAAACCTAACAAATCATTTAGTATGGAAAAAAGACCGGACTAACATTAAAGTGCCTGCAAATATCAGGATCATTGGGAACACAGGAAGCCCAAATCGTGCTAGCCCAAAACCACTGATACCTAATACAAGTTCGAAGAACAGAAAACCTACCGTAAATATACTAAGACCAATTTTCGTCAACCTCAATCCTGAAGCAGCTATCGTATCACGTTGCTTTAAATTGCCATATACCATCTGGCTTAAACCGATTGATGTTGGAGCAACCAGTGCCCAAATATATGCCCAACTTGCCCAAAATCCAGTTATGGTTTGCATTAAGAATACAAAGCCCAGCATACTCAGGATGCCGCCCAAGATGGAAAGACCCTCACCGCTGCTGTTCTCAGAGGATAATGCGGAAAGAAAAACCAAAGCACCCGGGACAATAAAAATGAATGGCCACAGAAAATCACCAAATGGGATATTCAATAATCGTCCCGCTAAAAGAATAAATCCCATAAATAGCAGCCCGGCGCCAAAAAGCATAGGACCTCGATCAGAGGTGCTGTGTATTTTCGTGCGACTATCTTTTTGCGCTGTACCAATTTTTTCCCCTTGTATTGGTTTTTTTAAAGATTGCACTTTTTGACTGGGTGATTCCTTCTTTTGCGGAGCCGTTTGGGTTTGTTTCTTTTGCTTTTTTTCAATAACCGGTTTCTCTTTTTCAATTGGTGCAGCTTGTTCTTCTTGTTTTGGTTTTCTTGGCGCCATAATTCACACTCCTATAAATTTTTCATATTCAATTACATTTCATATACGAAATCCGCACCATTTGGTTGCGATTCTGAAAAATGCCGGGAATGTAACTAATCCTTTTT
>CAZILY010000075.1:0-7242 GCA_964540175.1 uncultured Pelolinea sp.
TGATGCTGGCCGATTCCACTTCGAGGTGGGGAGAAGCCCTGCGTGAAGTTTCCAGCCGTTTGGAAGAAATACCTGGCGAAGAGGGGTATCCCGCGTATTTGGCTTCCCGCATTGCTGAATTTTATGAAAGATCGGGGCATGTCAGCTGCCTGGGAGGTGAAGGTGTTTCAGATTCTTCAAACACAAAGCGAGATGGCTCTATTTCATTAGTTGGCGCTGTCTCTCCTCCGGGCGGTGATTTCTCTGATCCAATAACCCAGAGTTCAATGCGTGTCACAAGTGTATTTTGGGCACTTGATTATGAGCTTTCAAGACGAAGACATTTTCCAGCAATCAATTGGACGAAGAGTTTCTCTTTAGTAGATTTATCGCAGTGGTATAGTGAATACGTCGCTGATGATTTTCCATACCTTATGAAATCTGCCTTAAATATTTTAGGCCGAGAGCATGAGCTTCAGCAGGTTGTCCAACTGATAGGTCAGGATGCGCTATCTGATATGGAGCGCGAAGTTTTGTTAACTGCCCGCATGTTACGAGAAGACCTCCTTCAGCAATCCGGAATGCAAGATATTGATGCGTTTTGCACTCTTGAGAAGTCTTATTGGATGGTGAAGGCGATTTTACATTTTCATGACGCTTCCCAGGTAATAATGCGTGAGGGAGTTGGGCTGGAGGAATTAGAAAAAGCTGGCGTACTTCAAAAGATCGCGCGCATGAAGGAACTTCCCTTAGATATAGCTGTTGATAAGATTAAACTCATGATTAATGAAATTGATAATGAATTTGCCAGGATGCAAGAAAAACTTGGGAGAATGAATGCCTGAAAAAAAAGAATTTACTCAACTTTTTACAAAAGAATACCGCACGGTTGCTCAAATCCGCGGACCGCTTATATTTGTTGAACGCGTATCAAATGTAGCTTTTGATGAAATGGTGGAAATAGTGGACCCTTCTGGAAATATCCGCGTTGGACGAGTGCTTGAGGTCGATCAGGATGTTGCGGTAATTCAATTGTTCTTGGGGACAGACGGCCTTGATATTACCAGGACCAAAGCTCGATTTACTGGTGATGTTATTCGGCTGAATGTGTCTCACTCAATGATGGGAAGGATTCTGAATGGTTTAGGGACACCGATTGACGGTGGACCAGCAATAATTCCTGAATTACGGAAAGATATTAATGGCAAGCCGTTGAATCCCGCAGTGCGAATTGAACCAAGTGAGTTTATCCAAACAGGGATATCTGCCATTGATGGTTTAAATTCTTTGGCACGCGGACAAAAACTACCGATTTTTTCGGGCTCTGGTTTGCCAGGCAATGAACTGGCAGCCCAAATAGCAGCGCAGGCGAGAGTGATTGGGAAAAATATTGAAAAAGACGAGCCATTTGCAGTTGTATTTGCTGCGATAGGGATAACACATCGAGAATCGTCTTATTTTATTGAACAATTTCGGTCGAGCGGCGCTTTAGATCGGACAGTTGTGTTCTTGAATCACGCGGATGATCCCACGATCGAGAGGATCATTACACCTCGAGCGGCACTAACCACTGCCGAATATTTAGCATACGAACAAGGGATGCATGTTCTTGTGATCATGACGGATATTACAAATTATTGTGAAGCTCTGCGTGAATTATCTGTTGCGAGGGAAGAACTACCTGCAAGGCGCGGATATCCGGGATATTTGTATTCAGACTTGGCGAGCTTATTTGAACGTGCGGGGCGAATTGAAGGGCATCAGGGATCAGTTACGCAATTGATCTTACTGACAATGCCAGATGATGATATTACTCATCCTATTCCAGATCTGACTGGATATATCACAGAAGGACAAATTGTTCTTAATCGATTGTTAAACCAAAAGGGTATTTCCCCACCGATTGATGTACTGCCATCTCTATCCAGAATGATGAATGCGGCTATTGGCAAAGGGCATACTCGTGAAGATCACCGCAGTGTGGCTGACCAGATTTACGCTTTTTACGCAGAGGGACGAGACCTGGAAAAACTGGTTACGATTATTGGTGAAGGTTCCTTAACTGAGCATGATCGCAAAGTATTGGAATTTTCAAGGAGATTCGAAATGGAATATATTGGGCAGGGAATGGAGAATCGCACCATCCAGGAAACACTGGATCTTTCCTGGGAGCTTTTATCTGGCATGCCTGACAGTTATCTTAAGCGTATCCCTGAAGAATTCATTCGAAAATATAAAAATCGAAGATGACAAGCATATCAAATATATCTACTACTCGTAATGAATTATTAATTCATAAGCAGCAAATAAAGCTGACAGAAGCCGGTTATGATTTGCTGGATAAAAAACGCCTTGCTCTAATGCAAGAGATATTACGATTGCAGGATGAGGCAGTAAAGCTTGCCACAACACTTCAAGGATTTTCTGCTCAATCTCGACGAGCATATGCAAAAGCTGAAGCGCTCATTGGTGAATCGGGTGTCAGTTCTGCCTCAATGGGCAAAAAGCATGATGTGGATCTGGAGTTGGTTGATTCCCAGATAATGGGTGTTCACGTTCCCAGGATCAAGCCGCATACTGCACTGCGGGAGTTCTATGATCGGGATATATGTGTTATTGGTACTTCTCCGGTGATAGATGAAGTTGCTGAATCCTATGAAAGGAATATAGAAGGCACCATCAACCTGGCTGATGGAGAAATCCAGCTCGCAAAATTAATGAAAGAAGTCCTTCGGACAACACGCCGCTTGAAAGCGCTGGAGTACATCATTATCCCTCGCTTACGAAAAGAATATGCCTACATACGTATGGCTTTGGAAGAACGCGAACGAGCGCAGCACTTCACATTGAAATTAGCCAAGAAACTGATTGACGCGAAATACGCCAGGAAAAAAGCAAAAGAAGTTAAGTAAGAATGCTCCCTTATTAGTTTGTAACATGTCGTGTTAGCGCATCAGTAACTTTTACGACGCGTGCCATGTATTTCACGTCATGAACCCGAACAATATCTGCTCCCCGGGCAATCCCTATCGCAATAGAAGCAGCAGTGCCTTCTAATCTTTCCTCAACGGGTAGGTCCAAAATGGCGCCGAGAAAAGATTTTCTTGATGGCCCTATCAATATTGGATATCCTAAAGCTTTGATCTCGTCCAGGCGGTTGATCAGCGCCAGGTTCTGTTCCACAGTTTTTCCAAACCCGATCCCCGGATCGAGAATGATATTTTCCTTGTTGATTCCTGCTTTAAGTGCCAAAGAAACATTCTCCAGAAGACCGTTTTTTATTTCTTCCATAAAATCGGAATAAACCGCACCTTGATAAGCAGCTCCCAGCCGCTCGTTGTTTTTAACTGCGCTGGGTGTGCTGCGGTTGTGCATCAATATGACAGGCACATTGTATTGCGAGAGGGTATTAGCTAAATTGGCATCTTTCCTGAGCCCCCATATATCATTGATCCAATCGGCTCCATTTTCCAGACATTGTTTGGCTACCTTGGCTTTATATGTATCAATGGAAATGATTCCTCTGACATTTTCTTTCTTTAATGCTTTTAAAACGGGCAGCAGCCGTTCCAGTTCAAGGCTGGCTGAGATTGGTTTAGATCCAGGTCGGCTGCTTTCTGCTCCGATATCAAGTATGTCCGCCCCGTTTTCCAGGAATTGTTTTGCTTTTTCAAGAGCATATTGGAAAGGATCCTGGTCTTGCAGGGCGCCATCCCCGGAAAAACTATCTGGAGTAAGATTGATGATGCCCATCACATATGTTTTTTGTCCCCACTCAAGCGCAGCTTTTTTATTATTCATTTTCACCTCGAAACTCAATGATACTGCCTGTTTCTATCTGGGCGGCCATGTCAATAATCTTTTTATGGGTTACTGGATGAATGTAGTTCGGCGCAATTTCCATTAGCGGAACCAGCACAAATGCACGGTTAGCGATCTCGGGATGCGGGATGGTTAATTTTTCTGATTTGTATTCCATTTCATCATAAAAAAGAATATCAAGATCAATCAAACGCGGACCATATCGGAAAATGGGCTGTCGCCCGAGTTCCCGCTCAATTTCTTTCAGTCTTTTTAATACTTCACAAGGAGAAAGATGAGTCTGCGTTTTAATTACTTGATTAAGAAATGATGATTGGTCTTCATATCCCCATGGAGGTGTTTCATAAACCTTTGAAAATGAGGCAGGCATAATGTCTGGAGGCAGTAGATCGATTGCTTCCTTAAGAGCTCTCATTCTGTCCCCGATGTTGGATCCTAACGCGATGAATACCGAATGAATTTTCATGGTTTTATTTTAAGATATTTAGAATATCAGCCAGAAGCCCATAAGCGGTGGTCTCTGGGCTTGGGTCACTCTCTAATATTCCTAATCCTGGCAAGACATCTGTCTTGAATATCACAAGAGAACTTGTGCCATTGACAGAGAAAAGAGGAGAAGAGGAAGGTACAAGCTGTGGTGCAACTTTTGCGACAATCTTTCCGCCCGATTTATTTGCTGTACAAACGAGCTTCCAGCGTTTTCCATCTTTAATTGCATTCTGAATTAAATATGGGGTCAGGTCCCGGATACCCTTTCGGTCTACTTCTTGAGGTTTCAGCGGAATTCCCATCAGAACAGTTACAAGAGCGGCAACCTTAATAGACGCATCCCAGCCGTCAATGTCTCCGCTCGGATCGGTTTCCGCAATGCCTATTGACTGCGCGTGGGCAACCGCTTCTTCAAATGTAGACCCTTTTTCCATTTTTTCAATCAGTAAATTAGTGCAGGAATTGAGAATACCTTCGAATCCTGTAATATCAGCGGCGGGGAGTGCTTCTCTAAAAACCGAGAAAATTGGAGCCCCATCCATCACTGCGGATTCAAACAAGAATTGTTTGCCAGATGCGTGTGCGAGAACGATTAATTCGTCATAGGCGTGTACAACAGGCCCCTTATTAGCACTGACAGCGTGCATATTGTTTGCAAGGGCTGCTTTAATATGTGTGATCGCGGGTTCTCCGGTTTCATAGTTCACCGGGGAATTCTCGAGAAGGAAATCTGCTTTGCTGAGAGCGATGAAATCTTGAATACTTTCTGGAGTTTGGATGGTGGATAATTCATCTAATGACCCATTTTCCGCGGAGATCTCTATGGCTTTCTTCAGATTGATCCCAGCGTGGTTTATCGCACGCCCATGGCTTCCGGTTGCGATTGCAACCACACTAAATGATATATTAAATTCATCAGAGAGCTGCTTCGCTTTTCGATTGATCAATTTGACGAATGCTTTCCCGACGTTGCCAAAACCGATCATACATATGGAAAAATATTTCATGTTCACTCCTTCTGAAAACAAATTTAAGGTTACTTTTTCCCGTGTTTATGACCGTTTTTCTTAGGGCAAAAATGTCCCTCTGGGTCCATGGGCTGCCCGCACTGCGGGCATATTGGGCGTCCTCGCCGGACAACGACTGTTCCCCAACGGGCAACAGCTATCATTTGTGACTGGCTGCACCAAAAGCGTACCACACGTCCTTCATCATTGGAAAACTGTGCTTCTCTGGCAAATATACAGGCAAGATCGTGGATTTCGTCGTAAGCGAGACCCATATCGCCCGCCCGAAATAAAGGATCTACCGGCGGCTGAATTTGCATATCATTCTCTTGAAAGCTGACCTCTGGTTCAATAATTTCCGGGAAACGGTTATGGATCTCATCTAAAAACTCATTGATACCTTCGAGGAGTGATTGGAGCTGGATTTTTTCAATGAGCAGGGTGATTTTTTGACTTCCCTTGTTTGCTTGAATATAGAAGATTCTTCGGCCGGGTTTTCCCAGTGCATCAACAGTTATATGATCTACCGGGTTTAGAACAATTTCGTTTAGGGGCATAGTTTTCCTCGAAATTATTTATGCGTGAGTTTCCCGCTTTTCCACCTGAGCGGAATGGGAGTTGAGTTTGTGCCAATGAGTGAGTAAATAACACGTTTGAAACTCTCTGGTTTTCCAGTGGTACTAAATGTGACCTCGGATTCATGAGGATACCTTTTTATCAGATCCAATTCATTCAATAAAAAACTCACGCGTTTGGCGATTGCTGGAGAAGGGTCTATGACGGTTACCTTAGGACCAACGATCTGTTTGATCATTGGTATGACAAACGGGAAATGGGTGCAGCCGAGAACGATGGTGTCCGCTCTTTTTTCAATCATCGGGAGTAATGCGCGCTGCAGGATCAATTTTGTACCCTGTGATGTTATCTCGCCTGATTCAATCAGTTCAACTAATCCTGGGCAGGTGTGGGTTAATATCTTCACGTTAGAGGCAAATTTCTCAACCAGCGTATGATAGAGTTTTCCTTGAAATGTGGCCGGTGTGGCCAGGACACCGACAATGCCCGTGTGGGTTTTTTGTGTCGCTGGTTTTACTGCTGGTTCCATCCCGACAAATGTCAATCGGGGGTATTTTCCCCGTAGATCTTTTAACGCGGCTGCTGAGGCGGTGTTGCATGCGACGACGATCACTCGCGCGCCCTTTGCTGCCAAGAAATCTGTGATCGCGAAAGAAAAATCTCGGATCTCAGACATCTGCCTTTTTCCGTAGGGAACGTGGATTTGGTCAGCGGTGTAGAAAAGGGGTTGAAAAGGCAACATGTCGTGAATTTCATATAGAACAGAAAGCCCGCCTATCCCAGAATCGAATATTCCCACCAGGTTTTCAGATACGTTTTTATTCATTGGATTAATACCTGCATTATATATGAAAAGAGGTGCAACCTGGCGTTGGCTGCACCCATAGAGTGAGATAAAGTTTCGACTTAAGAAAATTTTTGTTTAAGCCGTGCTTTTTTCCCTGTTCTTTCTCGAAGATAGAAAAGTTTTGCCCTACGCACTTTGCCGTGCCGCTCAACAACAACTTTTTCAATTCGTGGGGATCGCATTAGGAAAGTACGCTCAACTCCTATACCATTAGTGGCGATACGCCGAACGGTAAAAGTTTCGTGGAGGCCTTTCCTGCGGATGGCAATAATGACGCCCTTAAATTCCTGCACACGCTCTCGATCACCTTCTTTGATCTTAACGGATACGCTTACAGAATCTCCGGGAACTATGTCCGGAATATTCGGGTTTAATGGTGCTTGTACAACTTCAAGTATTTTGCTCATAATAAATTCCAATAAAAAAAGATTTTGCACCTCGTGGCGCGAAAGATGATTTTACCATTAATTATCCTTATTAGGTAGGTTGCGTTGTATTAAACTTTAAAATGTCACACTCCGT
>CAZILY010000076.1:0-7209 GCA_964540175.1 uncultured Pelolinea sp.
GCGAAGCGGTGCGCTTCATCTCTGATACGCTGCAGCAGGAATAATCCTTGTGAGCTGCGAGCTAATTCGATTGGAATGTTCTTGCCTGGCAGGAATACAAGCTCATGTTCCTTGGCTAAACCAGCAGCTAATATCTTTTTGTCAAGCCCAAAATCATCCAGCACTTTTACTGCCCGGCTCAGTTGTCCTTTTCCGCCATCTACAACCAGGAGGTCCGGCAGAACGCCAAAAGACGGATCCACTTTTTTTCCGGCCTCCTCATTTTCTTGCAAGGATTTCCACCGTTTAAAGCGGCGGGAAAGCACTTCTTCCATACTGGCAAAATCATCCGGTCCGACCACAGTTTTAATATTAAAGCGCCGGTAGAGTTTCTTATTGGGAGTGCCCTGCTCAAACACCACCATGCTGCCCACGGCAGCGGTCCCCTGTATGTTGGAGATATCGTAGCATTCAATACGATTGGGCGGGGTGTCTAGGTGCAGTGCGTCCTGGATCTGCGCTAACGCCAGGCTTTGCTTGTGGGTGTCCACCTCCCATTGGGCTTTCAACGCATGAAGCGTTTCAACCGCATTTTCTGCTGCTAACTTGATTAGATCATGCCGCGTGCCGCGCCGCGGGATTTTGAAATGCACTTTCCTTCCGCCGCGCTCCTGGTTAAGCCACTGTTGGATGATCACCGCTTCTTCTAATTCATTGGGCAGAAGAATTTCCTGAGGAATGGAAGAAGATTCCGCATAGAATTGTTTAATGAACTGAGATATTATTGCGCTGTCGTTCTCATCTTCCGTTCCCTCTAATACGAAATATTCCCTGCCAATTAGACGCCCATTACGGATGAAGAAGATCTGCACACATGAATCACCATTGCTTCGGGCGAGCGCTATTGCATCCGAATTCATATCTGATGATGAGATGATTTTCTGGCGTTCCACAACTTTTTCTATCGCTTGGATCTGATCACGAAGGATGGCTGCTTTTTCAAATTCCATCTTTTGCGAGGATGTGCTCATGTCATTTTTCAGCCGCTGCAGGATGGGATTTGTGTGCCCTTTCAGAAATTTACAGAGGTCATCAATCATTTGGCGGTAATCCACCTGGTTTATTTTTCCAACACAGGGGGCCGTGCACAGCTTGATGTCGTCGTACAGGCAGGCACGGGAATCTTTTCCCGTAATTATGCGGTCGCAGGTTCTATATTGGAAAAGTTTTCTCAGGAGATCAAGTGTTTGGTGGACTGCCCAAACGCTTGTGTATGGGCCAAAATATCGGGAACCATCCTGAACTCGTTTTCGGACGACCGTTATTTTCGGGAAGGGGTCTGCCCAATGCACCCGGATGAAAGGATAGCGTTTATCATCTTTCAGCCGTACATTATATTCCGGGAGATATTTCTTAATCAGATTCATTTCCAGGATCAATGCTTCCAGTTCTGATCCGACAACGATCCAATCAATGTCGGTAAGTTCTGATACCATGCGGTAGATCTTCTTGCTGTGATCGGCGCCAGAATGGAAATATGATCGAACGCGGCTGCGGAGATTGACTGCTTTGCCAATATAAATGATTTTGCCAGAGCTGTTTTTCATCAGATAGCATCCTGGTTTGGCCGGGATGGTGTTTAGTATGCCCTGGATATGTTCAGAGACGGATTGCATAAGTTGATTTTAACATGCGGTTTCACTTGTGTGATTTTCTAATGATAAAATCCAAACCCTGGAGAGAAAATGAATATTTATTTTTCCTGTTCGATAACTGGTGGGCGTAAGGATGAGCATATTTATCAGCGGATCGTAAATTATCTACTGAAAAATGGTCATCAGGTTCCCACAGCACATTTGGCGCTGCCGGGTGTGCTGGAGGATGAATCTGATCTAAACGCTGTTGATGTTTACCAGCGGGATATGGAATGGGTGAGGAATTGTGACGTGCTCATCGCAGAGGTAAGTACACCTTCACATGGTGTCGGGTATGAAATTGCGGCGGCCATTTATCTTAGAAAGCACGTGATGTGCTGCCATCATGCGGATAAGAAAATATCCAAAATTATCAGTGGAAACACAAGTAAGAATGTGCGGGTGTTAGCGTATAAAAGCGAAGATGAATTGATTTCTGAAATCGATGCTTTCTTGAAGGAATTTTCTGATACGAAGTAAGTCATTCTGCTTATATGACATCTGTTCTCTGAATAATCCTGCTTCGATAGTAAAATCATGGTGGTGGCAAGTGGGGTTTATAAAAAAATAAACACTCATCATTGTCTCCTCCTTTGGCGAGCCCCCGCTGGGTAAGTATTTTCTACCAGCGGCGGCTTTTTTTATTGCCGCACTCGAATTAGAAATATATAAAATCCCCGTTTTTACCCTAACAGGCAGATTTTATTTATCGTAAAATAGCATCATGGATTATAAGGATTATTATAAAGTTTTAGGTGTGGAGAAGAATGCTACATCAGATGACATTAAACGCGCCTACAGAAAATTGGCGAAGAAATATCACCCTGATAAGAATCCTGGTGACAAACAAGCGGAAGAGAAATTCAAAGGGATTAATGAGGCCAATGAAGTGCTCAGCGATCCAGAAAAAAAAGCACGCTATGACCAGATCAGCAATTCCTATTCATCATGGCAGCAAGCCGGCGGTTCGCCAGGCGCTTTTAGCTGGGAGGACCTTTTCGGTGAAAATCGAGGGGGTGGAACCAGGGTAGAAGTAAATGATCTCGGCGATCTATTCGGTGAGATGGGTGGTTTTTCGGACTTTTTTCGCACATTTTTTGGAGGGACAGGCGGACGCAGAAATCCTGCTCCCCAGCGAGGATCTCGCCGGCAATATGTGCAGCCCCACCAGCCCACAAATTATCAGCAGCAATTGACAATTTCCTTGCATGAAGCATATCACGGTACCACGCGGTTGATTCAATTGAATGATAAGAAAATTGAAGTCAAGATTCCCGCGGGATCAAAGACGGGAACTAAAGTGCGGGTTGTGGGTGTGGCCCCGAAGGATGCCCGTGGCGGGCAGGGGGACCTGTATTTGATCATTCAGGTAGCAATGGATAATCGATACACGAGAAAAGGGGACAATCTTTACGCACAGAGGCATGCAGATCTTTACTCCGCTGTATTAGGTGGGGAAATAGAAGTGGAAACGATGACGGGGGATGTGTTATTGAAGATACCCGCTGGTACCCAACAAGGGCAAGTTTTCCGTTTGGGTGGAAAAGGGATGCCGAAATTAAAACAGAAAAAATCATTTGGCGATTTATTTATCACCATCGTAATTGATATCCCGGAGAAATTGTCAGCTGAGCAAAAAGACCTTTTTAAGAAACTTCGGAAAATCAACTAATTGGAAAAAACTATGAAAAACAATATCCATATTAAAGTATTTGGTCTGATAGTTATCGGAATGTTTCTCTTTATGGGTTGTACACTTCCCATAACTGAAAGAACAGATTCATTGTCACCTTTGGAAAATCAGGGAGAGCAGACCGCCATTAGTAATGAAAAAATTGACTTTACCTCTTCTGATGAGGTGCTGATCTCACTTTATGAAGCCGTGAACCCGGGAGTCGCGTCAATTATTGTATATTCTGATGGACTTGTTGTGGGGCAGGGTTCTGGATTTTTGTTTGATGACCAGGGGCATATTCTGACTAATTATCATGTGGTGGAAAATTCCGCGCAGATTGAGGTTGTTTTCCCGAGCGGATTCCGCGCAAAGGGTGAATTAATTGGAACGGATTTGGATTCTGATATCGCAGTTGTGAAAGTAATTCTTTCAGACATGAACTTGTCCCCGTTAGCGCTGGGTAGTTCATCGGAAATTAAAGTGGGTCAATATGTTGTCGCAATTGGCAATCCATTCGGTTTATCCGGGACGATGACGGTCGGAATCGTTTCTGCCCGCGGAAGATTATTGGAATCACTGCGAGCAGCACCAAGCGGCGGATTTTTTACTGCCCCCGATCTTATTCAGACGGATGCTGCAATTAATCCGGGAAATTCCGGCGGTCCGCTGCTGAATATGAGCGGTGAAGTGATCGGAATAAACCGGGCGATACGTACAAGTGAAGAAGGAAATGGCATGCTTTCAAACTCCGGGATTGGATTTGCGGTACCGATTGATATTGTGAAACGTGTGGTGCCTTTCCTGATACGTGATGGAAAATATGACTACCCGTATTTAGGGATCATCAGCCGTGAGAACCTGACGCTGGTTGAAAAAGAAGCATTGGGTTTTTCAAGTGAGATAACCGGAGCGTATGTGGTTGAAGTTCCCAAAAACGGACCGGCATCAGACGCAGGAATGCGGGGAGGAACAACAGAAACAATATTCTTGGATCTACCGGCGGGTGGCGACCTGATCATTGCAGTTGACGAAGAACCGGTCAGAAGTTTCAGTGATTTGTTGGCATATTTGGTGACGTATAAGAGCCCGGGTGATGAAATGGAAATTACTGTTCTTCGCGAAGGGCAAGAAACAGTTCTTATGGTAATTCTTGAGAAAAGGCCAGAATAATAAAAAGCTCCCATCAGGGAGTTTTTTCATAGTTATTCCAGATTGTCTATCAACAACAAGAGATCATTGTGGAAGTCTTGCAGTTCATCGATCGCTTTTGATCGATCAGAAACTGCATACGACTTTACTTCCGAGAATTGGCTGGATAGGGCAGCTGGGTGATCTGAAAATTCGGGAATGCTGAGATTTTCTAAACCCTCCTCCACATAACGGATGGTTTGGTTTATCCGGCTGGTGTTGTTATCTGCTAAAGCAATTTGAAGAAGAGTGGTATTGCTTAATATTTTATACACATCTGCCTGGATGCTGGTTATTTGGTATTCTTCTTGAAGTGAAATATATTCGGTTTCCATTGGTATCAACCGATTCAGTTCTGTTTGCGCCTTTTTCAGAGTACTCACGGTTGGTAAATATAGGGATAATACGACAATTAGTGCTCCGACAAGCAGAAAAAGGAGCGCGAACCCTATCTTTTTTATGGTGGCCTGAAAGAATGGATTTTTCTGACCGGATTTTTTATCCTTAATCGGTTTCACTGATTCGTTTTTCTTATTTAAACTTTCAGTAGATACGTTATTGCTGGTTTCTTCGGTATTCATCCAATGCTCCTTTAAAAGGTCAATTAATTATATTCTATATACGAAAAGCATAGATTAAGGATTCATTAGAAAATATTTACGGGCATTCTTTAGGCAAGTATAATGGCTGGTATGCAGAAGGATATATCTGGCAATTCGAAGGCAGCCAAAACAATCGCACGCGGTGCATTAACGGTGATGTCAGCTTTTATCATCAGTAATTTGGTCGGCCTTCTGGCAAAAACATTGACTGCCCGCTATTTTGGCACCGGGATTGAGAGCAATGCTTTTTTTGCCGCCAATAGATTTTCAGAGATACTTTTCAATCTTGTCGCAGGTGGGGCTTTAGGCTCTGCTTTTATTCCGGTATTCACAGGGCTTCTAGCAAAAAACGAAAATCAGAAAGCATGGAGATTAGCTTCAGCGGTATTGAATTTAGTAACAATTGTGCTGATCATCCTAAGTTTATTAACTGTGATTTTTTCCAAACAGGTTGTCCGCTATATTTTAGCGCCTGGATTTGCGGAAAACGAGATGCTGTTGACTGCGCAGTTATTAAGAATTCAAGTGCTTTCCTCAGTCATATTTGGGCTAAGTGGTTTGGTTATGGGGGCGCTGAATGCACACCAGCATTTCCTGCTGCCTGCTATTGCTCCAGCGATGTATCAGGTTGGCTGGATACTTGGGATATTCTTATTAGAACCAAACATGGGAATTTCCGGTTTGGCCTGGGGAGTAGTAATTGGGTCATTTTTCCATTTGGCAGTACAAATTCCGCGCTTGCTAAAGCTTCCTGAAATTGGCTATTCATTTACATTTGGGTTGGAAATGGCTGAAGTACGGGAAGTCACTCGCTTGATGGCACCCCGCTTACTCGGTGTGGCAGTTGTGCAGCTTAACTTTTTATTAAACACATACCTGGCTTCCTTTCAGCAGGAAGGTGCAATCACGGCGATCAGCCTCGCTTTTCCTTTGATGATTATGCCGCAAGCGGTAATTGCCCAATCTATTGCGATTGCTGCTCTGCCCACATTTTCCGCGCAAGTGGCAACGAATAAGATTGACGAGATGCGCAATTCGCTCACTTCCACACTTCAGGCAGTGCTTATCCTTTCGATTCCGGCAGCGGCCGGGCTTATTCTCTTGAGGAAACCGATCGTTTCACTTTTATATGAAGGCAGCGCTTTTACATCACAATCTGTAAAACTGGTTTCGTGGGCATTGCTGTGGTATTCAATGGGTCTGGTAGGCCACTGCCTGGTGGAGATTACCAGCCGTGCATTTTATGCCCTGCACGACACAAAAACGCCAGTGATCATTGGCGTTGGCGCAATGACCGCTAATCTGCTTCTTAGCCTTCTTTTCAGCACACTCTTTTTAAATTTAGGATGGATGCCGCATGGCGGCCTTGCGTTGGCGAATTCAACAGCAACCGCGGTAGAAAGCATCATCCTTTTGATCCTCATGAAAAAGAAATTACATGGGATCAATGGCAAGAAAATTGCTGAGACAATCATGAAATCGGTATTAGCAAGCGTGGGGATGGGTGCTGTGATTTTGTTAGTGGAAAGGTTAATAAGCTCAAATAGTCCAGTCCAAGTTGTGGTTATAACTGTCACAATAGGTGGAATAGGGTATGTTTTATTTCTTATTCTGCTGCAGTCCAAAGAAATCAGGTATGTTTTTTCGATGATAAGGGCGAGGTTTGCCAGGAGAGAACTTTAGTGGAACGATCGACAAGGTTGATCGGTATGATTTTTATTTAAAATAAGAAATACACTAAATTTGAGAAGAAGAAATTCCGCAAGTATTAAATAGAAAAAAATGAGAGGAACATAGAAAGATGGATAATAAAATCATGCGTGAATTCATGAGATTGACAAAGTATGAAAATCTAGAGCCGAGCCCACAAAAATTAGGGCTGCCGATGCCATCCTTGGAATTACCATTAGAAAAAGGGGCGGAGTTAATTGATCTTCCATCAGGAAAAAATATTCACTTGGATAAAGTTGACATAGTGCAATTGGTAGAAAAACGAGAAACCCTAAGAAAATATCTTGATAAACCGCTCACTTTAGAAGAATTGTCATTTCTGCTATGGGGAACACAGGGC
>CAZILY010000077.1:0-5165 GCA_964540175.1 uncultured Pelolinea sp.
TCGAATTCAGCACCCAATCAGAAGAGATGGGATCAGGGGAAGTAGTTGTAGATGCGAATATTGAAGGACCAGAACTGCTGATTGCCTTTAATGTTCGCTACTTGAGTGAAGTACTGGAAGTTATCGGCACCCCAAATACAATATTAGAAACCAATGCTAATAACACACCTGGGCTGCTCTCACCGGTTGGTAATGATAATTTTCGCCATGTAATAATGCCTATGCATCTTGGGTAAACAAGGATGCGCCTTATACATACGTATATATAACATGGCCTTTTTCTACGTTATGCGAACTTAAGCTAGCTTTGCAATAAATAAATTTTTGTAATTTAGACAACACAACCATAAGTGTATAATAAATAACCAATGCAGTCATTTTCTAACTCAACTGACCGTTTAATGAGCATCACCTTAGCTTTAGGCCAGTACCCTATATTGGCTGGCCGTATGCGTAAACATATGCGCCGAGAGCTCTACAACCGTAATGTTATCCTGAAGCAAGAATTTGAAGCCCAGGTACGCAAGCAGGCAATTCTATCCCAGGAACGAGAAGGGCTGACAAACCCTGTCGGTGAAGAACCAGCGGAAATATGGGAAGAAAGACACACACGCATTCGCGACCAATTAACCGATTTAATTTTTAGCCAACATTTATCTTTTGATCTCTTTCAGCTAATTATCACTAATATATTAAATGAGCGAGGGGTCGAGCAAACTGACCCAGCGCTTACATTTAATCCAGAACAAGCTCCACAAGAATTGGTTTTTGAGCATGCCTGGTCAATTCTCAAATTACCGCCAGAAGAACGTACTCAATACGAGCATCACTTAGAAGAGTCCCGCGTTGTGTTAATCCGCACGATGATCAGCGACCAATTACCATATGTTAACATCGCCAAGCATTGGTTTACTATCCCAGACCTGGCTGAAATTAGGTCACGAAAGATTGGTGCCGGCCGCATCGGCGGAAAAGCAGCGGGAATGCTGTTGGCACACCGGATCCTCATTGATGAATTACCAGAAGAACTTCAATCATGCATCCACAAACCAGAATATTATTTCATCGGCTCGAACGAAATGTATTCTTTCTTTTCAATGAACGATCTAGAGGGATGGAATGACCAAAAATACAAGACTGAAGAAGGGATGCGGGCAGATTATCCACACATAGTTGAAGAATTTACCAACAGCCAATTTCCATCTGATATCATTGAAAAATTACAAGATATCTTAGAACAGGTCGGAGATAAACCGCTGATCGTGCGATCATCCAGTTTATTAGAAGATAGTTTCGGAACCTCTTTTGCTGGAAAATACGAGAGTTATTTTTTGGCCAATCAAGGAGATGAGACAGCAAAACTTTCAGCCTTTACCAACGCTATCGCGAAAGTATACGCCTCAACACTTAATCCTGACGCACTTCTTTACCGAAGGAATAAAGGGCTTCAGGATTACGATGAACGAATGGCTATCCTTATCATGGTTGTTGAAGGAAACTCATTTAAGAAATACTTTCTTCCAGATGCTTCAGGGGTTGCATTCAGCCGAAACCTGTACCGCTGGGCGCCACAAATTCGGCGCGAAGACGGATTTGTACGCCTTGTTTGGGGGTTAGGAACGCGTGCAGTGGACCGGGTAGGGAATGATTACCCCCGCCTGATTGCATTAAGCCATCCTTTACTGCGCCCTACACCCGACCAGCGCACCATGGAACGCTGCTCCCAAAAATTTGTGGATTTGCTTGACCTGGATGAAAACACTTTCAAAACCGCATCAATCCATGACGTTCTAGATGCGGATTATCCTTCGTTGCGCTATATTGCCCAGATCAGTGATGAAGGATATTTTTCATCACTGCGATCGCGGTTGATGGAAAAGGATAAGGGTAAATTAATACTGACCTTTGAAGATCTCCTGCGCAAAACCCCTTTCGCTGAAAGGATGCGCCATTTTTTACGGATACTAGAAGATTCTTATGAATATCCCGTCGATCTTGAATTCACGCTGGATATCAAAACAGACAATATAGGTAAACCAGATCTACGTTTCACTTTCCTTCAATGCCGCCCGCAGAGCCACCTAACAAAAGGTAAAGAAACGCAAATCCCAGGCCATTTACCCGAAAGAGATGTCATTCTACAGACACGCTTCATGATTCCACAAGGGGTAATCAACGACATCAACTACGTCTTATTCGTTCCGCCAACCGAATATTTCAAGCTGCAAATGAACGAAAGATTTGAATTGGCACGTACGATCGGAAAGGTTAATAAAGCACTTAAAGGAAAAACTTCAATCTTTATCGGCCCTGGCAGGTGGGGAAGCACTAATGCCGACCTGGGTATCCCTATCAATTACAGCGACATCTACAACACTCGCGCGTTGATCGAGCTTTCCGGAAAAGATATAGGCTCTGCCCCGGAGCCCTCTTTAGGCACTCACTTTTTTCAAGATCTTATTGAAGCCCAAATTTATCCGCTTGCGATTATCCTGGATGACCCCCAAAGTATTTTTCAGCCAGCCTTCTTCTATCACTCTCCAAACGCCCTGGCAGATTTAATCCCGGCTGATGATATTCTAAAAGAACGGCTGAGAGTAATCAAAGTTAATAGATACCGCAAAAATCATTCTCTCAGGCTGATAATGAACGAAGAACACAGCACCGCGATTGGATACCTTGTCGCTAATTAATAAATAAATTAATTGCCCCCACAAATCCACTTTTTATCACGCATTTGCCGCATAGCAACAAGGCAACTCGTTTTTTCTGTTTTCATCACGTTTTACCAATACAACCTTATTATCTCAGAGAGAATCTCTTCGGCTATCCACATTAATTATTGTTTCACGTGAAACAATAATTTTATTTATTTGACAATGGCAAAAAATACATGTGTACGCCTGCGTGGTAAAATTGGTTTAATAACAATCTTGGAGGTGTATCAATGAAAGCTGAAACTGGCACTTTTGCAGTAAAAAAAGGATTAGCCCAAATGTTGAAAGGCGGCGTTATCATGGATGTGGTCACGCCTGAGCATGCCCGAATCGCAGAAGACGCTGGCGCTTCCGCTGTAATGGCACTTGAACGTGTCCCAGCTGACATCCGCGCGGACGGCGGTGTCGCTCGCATGAGCGATCCTGAGCTAATCTTGAAGATTATGGACACTGTAACTATCCCGGTCATGGCAAAAGCTCGGATCGGGCATTTTGTTGAAGCTCAAATTCTGGAGTCGTTAGGGGTTGATTATGTGGATGAATCTGAAGTATTAACACCCGCTGATATAGAGCACCATATTAACAAGCGTTTATTCAAAGTCCCATTCATTTGTGGAGCTAGGAATCTAGGGGAAGCGCTCCGCAGGATTGGGGAAGGGGCTGCGATGATCCGTACAAAAGGCGAAGCGGGAACCGGGGATGTGGTTGAAGCGGTTCGCCACGCACGGCGCCTATTTGGAGACATTCGACACCTTATGAACCTTCCTGAAGAAGAGGTAATGGCGTTCGCAAAAGAAATAGGGGCGCCATATTCACTTGTTATGGAAACAAAGGAACTCGGCCGGATTCCAGTGGTAAATTTCGCCGCAGGCGGCATTGCCACCCCGGCGGACGCTGCATTGATGATGCAGTTAGGTGTAGATGGCATTTTTGTTGGCTCCGGCATTTTTAAATCCGGTGATCCAGCTAAACGAGCTGACGCGATCGTTAAAGCGGTTACTCATTTTAATAATCCGAAAATCCTGGCTGAAATCAGCCGCAATCTCGGCGAAGCAATGGTAGGACGCCAAATCGGAAATATTCCAGACCAAGAATTAATCGCTAAACGCGGTTGGTAAACCGTGCAAATTGGCGTATTAGCCCTGCAAGGTGATTTCCTAGAACATCAAAAGATTCTGGAAAACCTAACCATCACCTCGTCACAGGTACGCCTCCCGGGTGACCTGAGTGGGTTGGATGGGCTGATTATTCCTGGCGGAGAATCAACAACGATCGGAAAATTAGCTGTCGATTTTGGACTGATGGATCCTCTGCGCTCTTTTGCTATGAATCACGCGGTTTGGGGAACGTGCGCTGGGAGCATATTCCTGTCAAAAGATGCCAGGCGATCTCAACCATTGCTTGAGATCATGGATATCCAGGTAGACCGCAACGCTTTTGGCCGTCAAGTAGATAGCTTTGAAATAGACCTGGACATACCGGCACTCGCAAAGGTTTCAAAAATAAACCCCCCATTTCATGCCATATTCATCCGCGCTCCACTTATTGAAAGTGTAACTGGAGGAGCAGAAGTACTTGCGGAATTGCCAAATGGGCAAATAGTTGCTGCCAAGCAAGGAAAATGGCTGGCCACATCATTCCACCCGGAGCTAACGCCTGACGACAGATTCCACCGTTATTTCTTGGAGATGATACGATAAATAACTCGGCGATCTCTTTATATGATATTGTGACATTGTACCGCCATCGCAATAAAGTTCTGTGGTTGAACACGGAACTTTTTCTTATGCGCGGATTTCAATGCATTCCAAGCAGCATAGGACTAGAGTGTTTGATGTTTCCCGTCAATTTGTATACACGCGCCATTCGAACAAATCTCGTTAACGCTGTTGCAATTGGACAGGTAGAAATTGAACATACAGGTGGGCGCCTCCTATGGATATTTGACCAATCCAATCAAGAAAAGACAGTATTTGGCGATATTCTGGACAACCTGGCTATAGAAGCTGGATTACGCGGCTTGCATTTTCTCACAGGAACCGCAATTAATGATGAGTATGCCTATGAAATGCTGTCTAATGCTGGATACTCACCTTCTTTTTGGCAGAAAATTTGGCGGTATAGTACTAATTTTCTAACCGACAGTGCGCGAGAATTTGAATGGAGAAAAGTAAAATCTTCTGATTTATTTTCAATCGACTTACTTCAAAATAGACTTCTTTCTCCTAATGAAAAAGCCATCACTCCACCTGCCACCAAGAAGCCACCCGCGTTTATTCTGTTCCACAAGGGAACGGCATGCGGTTACGCCTATGCAGTGACCTCTCCTAATAAAGTAATGATCACGCCAATCATTGAACCCAAGCTGCCTTTCACAAAATCAGTTTTAAATGTCCTCGTTAGCAAATTCTTCCACCACACACCCGTCCATTACCTGGTGGAGATTTC
>CAZILY010000077.1:5265-7135 GCA_964540175.1 uncultured Pelolinea sp.
AGGGTTTTTTAAAGCATGCCGCAGCATCATATAACCGACGACCTGCCCAGTTTATTAGCAGTTCTACCTAAAGATTACGCTGAGTCGATCAAAACAGCAAACAACGCCGACGACCTTCTTGAGATTGTGGTCGATCTTGGACGAGTGCCAATGGCTCGTTTTATTGACCACGAGATGATCATTGCAAATCACGAAGCGACTCAAGCTGAAATTGACGATATTGTGTCTCTTGTTGGTGAATTTGATGACGATAATCGCGCAGGAATAGAACGAACACTTCACCGTATATCCGCTATGCGCAATAAGCACAGGGCAGTTATTGGGTTAACCTGCAGGATTGGACGGGCAGTTTATGGAACGATTGACATTATTGAAGACCTCGTTATGTCCGGAAAGAGTGTTTTGTTGTTGGGACGTCCAGGTATAGGGAAAACAACCATGCTGCGGGAAGCTGCACGTATTCTGGCGGAAAAGACCCGGGTTGTGATAGTGGATACATCCAACGAGATTGGGGGTGATGGAGATGTCCCGCACCCAGCAGTGGGGCGCGCCAGGCGTATGCAAGTGTCACAACCATCCTTACAGCACGAAGTAATGATAGAAGCAGTTGAGAACCACAATCCAGAAGTGATCATTATTGATGAGATCGGACGCGAACTAGAAGCCGCTGCTGCGCGGACAATTGCTGAACGCGGAGTTCAATTGGTTGCAACCGCCCACGGACGAACGCTGGAAAATCTTCTTCTCAACCCAACCTTATCTGACCTTATTGGCGGGATAGAATCTGTCACCCTGTCTGATGATGAAGCGCGCCGACGGGGAACACAGAAAACTGTTTTGGAGCGCCGTGCGCCACCTACTTTCGACATCCTTATCGAAATTCAGCAACGAGACCGACTGGTTATCCACCAGGATGTTGCTACAGCAGTGGATTCGATGCTGAGAGGATTCACGCTTGAACCAGAGATCCGGCACAGAGATGAAAAAGGCCGAATCCATATTCAAAAACAGAAACCCCGCAGTTCAAAACAACAAGCCGCCTCCCAGGGGCTGAAACGATCGACCCCAAATGGTTCAATTAATAAAAAAGGGAAACCTTACCGTCAAAATAATCACACATTATCAAGTCCTCAAAACCTCATTTCATCTCCTGTTTCCCTTAAAAAGATGTCTATTTTTCCATATGGAGTCGCACGAAATCGCTTGCAGCAATCTGCGAAACGACTGGGAGTCCCTGCAAACATTGTTCGAAGCTTGGATCAAGCCGATGTGCTAATCACACTAAAATCATATTATCGTAACAAGCAGAAACCTGTCCTCGACGCTGAGGAGTTGGGCTTGCCGATTTTTGTACTGCGCTCAAATTCAAACTCTCAAATAGAACAAGTGCTGGTTGGGATGTTCAACCTTACGGAAGTGTCCGGGGGCCAACTTAATTTAGAGCAGATCAATCAACAAGCTCTCAACGCAATTGAAGCAGTCCGCAATGGGCAGCATTGGGTTGACCTGCCATCAGCCTCCGCACGCGTCCGCCGGCTGCAGCATGAATTAATTCAACAAGCAGAACTTGTCTCCCATTCTTACGGAAAGGAACCCAACCGGCATGTCAGGGTATTCCAGGAGTAACAGATGTTCATCACCTTTGAAGGACCAGACGGCAGCGGAAAAACACTGCAAATGAAACCAACTGCTGAATTTCTCCAAGAAGAAGGATATGATGTATATCTTGCGCGGGAACCAGGCGGCACCAGCATTGGCAACCAAGTACGTGAAATATTAATGAAAATGGAAAACACAAGTATGCTGCCGCGCGCAGAAACATTACTTTTTTGTGCAGCTCGCGCACAGTTGGTAGAAGAAATCATCCAAC
>CAZILY010000078.1:0-7122 GCA_964540175.1 uncultured Pelolinea sp.
AATGAATTCTGTTATTCCGGTGAAGTCGTACGCTCGCATTCATTCTATTTTAGAAATACCTAATCTAATCGAAATTCAAAAGGACTCATTCAAAAGGCTAAAGGAAGAAAATTTAGCAAATCTTTTTACTGAGATCTCGCCGATCGAATCTTATACCAAGGGGATAAAGTTATATTTCCCAAGCAAATCTCCCGAGGTTGAGGGTTTTGATCTCAAGTATTGGTTTGAAGAACCGAAGAATACGATTGAGGAGTGTATTGAACGAGATCTTACCTATTCTTCTCCTCTATATGTGTCTGTTTTATTGGCGGGGCCAGAAATACCTGAGCCAATCAAACAAGATATTTTTCTTGGAGATTTTCCTGAGATGACAGATAAGGGGACTTTTGTTATTAACGGCACTGAACGTGTTGTGGTTTCCCAACTCATCCGATCACCAGGTGTTTATTTTAGCGCACCGGTAAATCGCGCAACTGGCAGAAAATTAGCGACGGCTAAGCTTATCCCAGACCGGGGCGCGTGGATGGAGCTTGAGACACGCAAAAATGATTATATTATTTTGAAATTCAACCGTAAGCGAACAGTTCCGATCACTGTATTCTTGCGTGCTCTTGCAGCTATTGACGATGGGTTGGCAGATACTCCATTTAAAACTGGTTCGGATAAGGAGCTGATTGAATTATTCCGGGATGTTGACAAGAATCCAGACCGGGCTTTTATTCCGTTGTCAATTCGGCAGGAACCTGAGTGGAATCTTTCGCGCGGAAAAACAATTGCTGAAGCGGCATTGCTTGAATTTTTCAAGAAAATGCGCCCAGGTGATCCGGCAACACTTGAAAATGCTCGTGAATTCCTTACGCAACAGCTCTTTGACCAACGCCGCTATGATCTGGCGCGTGTAGGCAGATATAAACTTAATCAGAAATTGGGTCTCACGGGGAAAATCCCGATCTCACATCGAACGATTACTAAATGGGATATTGTGCACATTGTCCGGCGAATGATTCTGATCAATAATCAGCAGCAAGAAAAAGATGATATTGACCACTTAGGTAACCGTCGGATAAAAACAGTGGGTGAATTGATTCAAAATAAATTGCGAATTGGCATGCGCCGAATGGAACGGGTTATTAAGGAAAGAATGTCTATCCGTGATCAAGATCAAGTATCACCGGTTAGCTTGATCAACATTCGCCCTCTTGTCTCTTCATTGCGAGAATTCTTTGGTTCCAGCCAATTATCACAATTTATGGATCAGACAAACCCGCTTTCAGAGCTTCGACATAAGCGTACAGTATCTGCGTTGGGCCCTGGCGGTTTGCGCCGTGAACGTGCCGGATTTGATGTACGCGACGTGCATAATTCTCACTACGGCCGCATTTGTCCTATCGAAACACCGGAAGGACCGAATATTGGTTTGATTGGCCGTTTGGCATCATTTGCCCGAGTTAATGAATTTGGTTTCCTCGAGACTCCTTACCGAAAGGTGTATAACCAATTAAAACCAACTGATAAGCGATTGGTTGGACGGATGGTTAGGGAAGATGTGGTGGATGGTGGCGGGAAGAAAATATTAAAATCGGGAGAAAGAATTTCGGCGGATTCATTCAAGGAAATAAAAAAGCTGAAGAAAGATTTAGATTTTATTCAAATTAATCCATTCGTATCAGATGACGTGGAATATCTTTCCGCAGATAAAGAAGATCAGCAAAATATTGCCCAAGTGAACACGGTAATTGATAAGAATCTGGAATTTGTTAAAGAACATGTATCATCACGCTATCAGGCTGAATTTATTACAAGTTCTCCTTTAAAGATTGACTATATTGATGTGTCACCTCACCAGATCGTCGGAATCAGCGCTTCTTTGATTCCATTTCTCGAGCATGACGACGCAAATCGCGCATTGATGGGATCGAATATGATGGCACAGGCTGTTCCATTAGTCGTGCCTGATTTGCCAGTTGTTTCGACTGGACTGGAGGGATATGTAGCAAAGGATTCGGGCCAAGTGGTTACAGCCGATGAGGATGGTGAAATTATCTCGGTAACAGGAAGTCAGATTACTGTAAAAACATCGAATGGCAACAAAATGTATTCCCTGAAAAAATATAGACGGTCCAATCAAAGTACATGCATTGACCAGCGACCTATAGTTCAAAAAGGTCAGCGTATTAAGAGTGGGGACGTGATTGCGGATTCATCCTCAACAGTTGGGGGAGATCTTGCGCTTGGCCAAAATGTTTTAATCGCGTTTGTTTCTTGGGAGGGTGCAAATTTTGAAGATGCTATCGTAATTTCTGAACGGCTGGTTCAGCAAGACCGTTTCACTTCTGTTCATGTTGAAAAACATGAGGTGGAAGCGCGGGACACCAAATTAGGTGCGGAAGAAATCACACGAGATATTCCAAATGTTGGTGAGGACGCGATTAAGGACTTGGATGAAGACGGGATCATTCGGATAGGCGCTGAAGTTGGTCCTAACGATATCCTGGTAGGGAAAATAACCCCTAAGGGTGAAAAAGAGCTAACCCCTGAAGAGCGTTTACTGCGCGCAATTTTTGGCGAAAAATCACGTGATGTGAAAGACACGTCTCTGCGCATGCCGCATGGTGAACGCGGAAAAATAGTTGATGTTAAAATTTTCACGCGTGAAGAAAATAGTGACCTTTCGGCAGGTGTTGAGAAGATGGTTCGAGTTTCCATTGCGCAACTACGGAAATTAACTGCTGGCGATAAGATGGCCGGTAGACATGGGAACAAAGGTGTGGTTTCCCGTGTTGTGCCAGTGGAAGATATGCCAATGTTACAAGACGGCACGGCTGTTGATATTATATTAAATCCTTTGGGAGTTCCTGGGCGGATGAACATCGGTCAGGTTTTAGAAACCCATTTGGGTTGGGCGGCAACCAGACTTGGATTCCGCGCAATTACACCGGTGTTTGATGGAGCGTCCGAAAGCGAGATTGAAGCTGAATTGGCGCGCGCATGGATGATTGATGAGGCCTGGGGAGATATTGGTGAAGTTGCATGGAATTGGATTCGAGGACAGGGATATGACCCTGAGATGATCAAGGATGACGAAGAGGTCCGGTTGCTTTACCTTGAGAATTGGCTGGGTGAAAAAGGATATGATGTTTATAAATTCTCGACAGACTTTAACTATGCCCGCCAGATCACGCTAATTGAATGGCTGCGTGAAAAAGGATATATCCCAGAGGAACTTCTTGCTTTTGGGAATCAACAAGATTTAGAAGGTGATCCTGATGAAATTGACAAAAGAGCTGTTCTGGTTTGCCTGAGAATTTGGTTGAAAAAACACGGTAAAAATACAGAGAAAATAGTTGATGAAAAGATCCGTGCAAAAGCAGACCGGCTAATGGTTAAAACAGGAGATCCTTTACCGATTTTGGGGAAGCAAATTTTGCGTGATGGGAAAACTGGAATGGCATTCAACCAACCGGTAACTGTAGGTTACATGACGGTCCTAAAGCTGCACCACTTGGTGGAAGACAAGATCCATGCACGATCCACTGGCCCTTATAGTCTTGTTACACAGCAACCATTGGGAGGTAAAGCTCAGTTTGGTGGACAACGTTTTGGTGAAATGGAAGTATGGGCTTTGGAAGCGTATGGAGCCTCGTATACACTTCAAGAGATGTTGACCATAAAATCAGATGATGTGCAAGGTCGTGTTTCTGCATATGAATCAATTGTCAAAGATGAACCAATTGAAGAACCGAGCTTACCCGCTTCATTTAGGGTTCTTGTAAAGGAACTTCAAAGTTTGGGTTTGGCGGTTGAAGCAGAACTGGATACAGGAGATGTAATACGATTTGGGAAGGATGAAGAGAGAATAAAACCCGTCAAGCTTGATACAGGGTTATTGGGTTTAGGTAAGAATATTGATAACCTATTCAAGTAAATCGTTGACGGAGAGGGTGGGCCTATGTTATACTCAATCTTCGTGTTTTAATGAAAACAAGTAAATAATTGGAGGCTTGGAAGTGCCAACTATCAATCAGTTAATTCGAAAAGGTCGAAAAAGTAAAAAAGTTAAAAGCAAAGCACCCGCATTGCTTTATACATTTAATTCTAAAAAACAGCGCAGAGTACGCCAACCGAAAGGTGCACCACAGAAGCGTGGAGTTTGCACAGTAGTTCGTACAATGACACCGAAGAAACCTAATTCTGCATTGAGAAAAATTGCTCGTGTTCGTCTTACCAACCAGCTGGAAGTCACCGCGTATATTCCTGGAGAGGGCCACCAGCTGCAGGAGCACTCAGTTGTAATGATTCGTGGTGGGCGTGTGAAAGATTTGCCGGGTGTTCGTTATCATATTGTCAGAGGTACATTGGATGCGACTGGTGTGGCAGACCGCGAACAAGGGCGTTCAAAGTATGGCTCAAAAAAGATGAAGAAAAAATAATTGCACTTATAGATAAGATATTGGAGTTTTGAATGCGAAGGACTAAACCCGAAAAAAGAGTAGTTGGACCTGATCTGAAATACAATAACGTGAATGTTCAGGTATTGATTCACCATATTCTAAAAAAAGGAAAGAAAAGCACAGCCACGCACATTGTTTACAGCATGCTTGATATTGTGCAAGAAAAAACAAAGAAGGATCCGGTTGAAGTATTGGAAGCAGCTTTTAAAAACGTCGGACCCATCATGGAAGTAAGGCCGCGCAGAGTCGGTGGCGCAACCTATCAGATTCCCATGGAAGTGGATGCACGCCGCCGCTTAACCTTGGCGATCAGATGGATTCTTTCCTCTACACATAACAGGGGAGGCCGTTCTTTTGCTGAGAAGCTTGCGGCAGAAATTATGGATGCTGCAGAAAACCAGGGGTCAGCAATTAAAAAACGAGAAGAAACGCATAAAATGGCTGAAGCCAATAGAGCCTTCTCGCATTTCCGATTTTAAGACAACGATAAGATAGAGATACGTTTAATTAGGTAGGGACCGGCATGACGCGAGAATATCCTCTTGAAAGAATACGTAATATCGGAGTTATCGCGCACATCGATGCCGGGAAAACTACCACAACTGAGCGTATTTTATTTTATTCAGGAAAAACATATCGAATTGGTTCAGTCGATGATGGAACTACTGTTACCGATTGGATGGAGCAGGAACGGGAACGGGGAATTACCATTGTTTCTGCGGCCATCACCACTAACTGGAAGGATTACCAGATCAACCTTATTGATACTCCAGGCCATATCGACTTTACGGCTGAAGTTCAACGTTCTCTAAGTGTTCTCGATGGTGGAGTGGTCGTATTTGATGGTGTTCAAGGGGTTGAACCGCAAAGTGAAACTGTTTGGAGGCAGGCAAACAAATTTCGTGTTCCGCGGATATGTTTCATTAATAAATTAGACAGGGTAGGGGCGTCATATGATTATTCCCTAAAAACGATCAGAGAAAAACTTGGAGCAAACCCAATTCAAGTACAAATTCCAATCGGAATGGAAGTGGACTTTACAGGTGTTGTTGATTTAATTGAGATGAGGGCAATTTACTGGAGAGATGAACTTGGGTCTGATCCACAGATCGAAGAAATCCCTGCTGACCTTATTGATATTGCTGCTGAAAAACACGCGCAATTGGTTGAGACAATCGCGGAATTCGATGATTCGTTAATTGTTAAATTTTTAGATAACAAGGAAATAACAATACCAGAATTAAAAGAAACACTTCGGAAAGCCGTGATTAAGGGTGTTGCGACACCCGTTTTTTGTGGTTCATCTTTGCGCAATAAGGGTGTCCAATTGTTATTAGATGCAGTTGTGGATTATCTCCCTTCACCTTTAGATATTCCAACAGTAACCGGGATAGATCCGAAAACAGATAAAGAAATTATTAGAGAAACGTCTGCAGAAGAACCTTTAGCAGCGCTAGTGTTCAAAATTGTCTCAGATCCATATGTAGGGCGAATGGCTTATTTCCGCATTTATTCCGGGAAGATTACCAAAGGGATGATGGCTTACAATGTTTCTACTGGGAAGAAAGAGCGCATAGGACGTCTGATAAGAGTTTATGCTGACCATCGTGAGGATATTGATGAGATCAGCGCAGGAGATATTGGCGCAGTTCTGGGTATGAAGAATATATCTACCGGTGACACTATTTGTACTGCTCATAATCAGATGTTGCTTGAGAGGATATCGTTCCCGGATCCTGTTATATCTGTCGCGATTGAACCAAAAACTACTGCAGACCATGATAGGTTAGGAAAAGCTCTGCAGCGTTTATCTGAAGAAGATCCTACATTCAAAGTCCGTGTTGATGAAAACACAGGGCAAACATTAATCTCGGGGATGGGCGAGCTGCATTTAGAAATCATTGTAGATCGAATGTTTCGAGAATTTAATGTAAAAGCAAGTGTTGGAAAACCGCGGATATCATACCGGGAAACAATCTCAAGAGAAATCCCGAAAGTTGAATATAAATATGCTAAACAAACTGGCGGGCATGGACAATTTGCGCATGTTGTTTTTTCTATTGAACCATTAGAGCGAGGGGGGGGCATTCAATTTGAAAATAAAATTGTGCGAGGTGCTGTGCCATCCGGGTACTTTAAAGCCGTAGAAAAAGGTGTTAGAGAAGCTGCGGAATCTGGTGTTGTGGCGGGTTATCCCGTTACTGATATTAAGGTAACATTTTACGACGGCTCGTTTCACGAAGTTGATTCAAGCGAAATGGCTTTTAAAATGGCCGCGATATTTGCTTTTAGGGAAGGTATTCAAAAGGGTGGACCAGTATTATTGGAACCCATAATGCATGTTGAGGCTGTTTTGCCAGAAGAATATTTAGGAGATGTTTTGGCACAGTTAAGTGCGCGGCGTGGTGAAATCAGCAGCATGGAACCAAAACCCGGGAATGCGAAAGCTGTCAACGCTAGTTTGCCGTTAGGTGAAATGTTCGGGTATGCAACTGAACTTAGATCTGCCACACAGGGGCGTGGTGTGTTTTCGATGGAATTTTCCCACTATGCGCCTATTTCAGGAGAAACCAGAAAAAAATATTTTAATTAATAGTGTTATCATAAGGAGATTATTATGGCAAAAGAAATATTTGAACGAACAAAACCACATATGAACGTGGGAACAATG
>CAZILY010000079.1:0-5194 GCA_964540175.1 uncultured Pelolinea sp.
AAGATAGGTGAGTGATTATACGTGTTATTGAATAACTTGACAACCCATATAAACGTTAATTAAAAATTTTCTAACTAACCGAAAGGCGTAAATTATTTCTTCTTATGCCGTTTTCTGCCTTTCTTTTTAATTGATTGCTCTTGACCTTGGGCAATAGATTGTTTGCTTTCTTTAGATTTCACGGCGGCTGATTTGGGCTTTGAAGGCTGAAGACGGAACATCTTGCTGATAACTGACAAACGAATATTTGCCAATAAATCTCTAAACGTATCTGTTGAGTATTTTTTGTATTGGACAAGGGGGTCCTGTTGGGCGTAAGCTTCCATTCTTATCGATACACGCAGCGCTTCCATTTGGGTAAGATGTTCGATCCACAGTTCTGAGATGGACTTAAGTAATATATGTCGATAGATAATTTGACGTACTTTAATGCCAAAGGCGTTGATTACAAAATTGTTTTCGCTGTTTAGCAGCTCGGTAAACGGCGTGTTTAGCAGGATGGATGAATTGTCTTTATCCATATAGCTTTCAATCGCAGTTCTATAATCGGCTGGCAGATTGTTATATTCGATCTGGCTTTCTGCAAGGCGCATTATTTCCATTTTTCCCCATACCCGCTGTAATTTTTCTTGTGCTTTCTGTAAATGGAGAAGGATTGATGCGCTCAACTTATTTGAATCTTTATTTTCAAGAATGCTGGCTGCCAAAAAGACGTAATTCAATACATTAATGCGTTTCATTGACCGCTGATGTGTCTGTTGGTTGATAGTGATTTGATTCCCAAAAGCCATTCCTGTCAGCAGTTCAACAAAATCTACGCCTTCATCAGAATTTTCAAATTGACGTTTTAAGACCTTGTCAATGGTTTGATTGATAGGATGATTGGGCTGATTGATTTGAACAACTCTTTCATTAAATCTTTCATCAATGATATTGAGAATCAGGTTTTCAATAGATATCCAATCCGATTCAAGCGCATCATTGATATTTATCCCTAACTGTTGTTTAATCCGGCTCTCTATGGTCATAACGATCCTGGAAAGGAAGATGCGCTTCAGGTTCTCTTCAATTGTGCCAACGAGGATTTTTCTTGCGCTCGTATCTCCTTGTGATAACGAGTTGATTTGTGCAGCGTCCATCTGGATTTTCATTCGGACAGTGTTTTGCAGTTGAATGCTGACTTCCCGTGCGGATTGACCCGCATAGCTTTCTATGTTGTCAAAGAAAATATCTAACAAATCAATTCGTTCATCGACTTGCTGCTGAAAAGATTTGGCAGACCGCTGGATAAAATCTTGGGTTTGGAGTATCAAGTGGTCTTTCTCGGCAAGTAGAGCTTTTTCAGCGATGGTTAAGAGAGCGTTCTTTATGGATGTGATATCGGATATATTTTCAGTTAAGTTGTATGCCAATTCGGTGATTAGGCCAAAGGTGTAGGAAGGAATGCGCATATTTTGCTGCTGATAGAAAATTGTTGGCTGTATTTCATCCAGAAATGCCAATAGCTTCCATAATCCGTCGGGCTCTGAAGAGCTCAATTCAACCCGTTGGTTAACTTCTCTTTCCAGCATGCTCCACACATCTTCATCAAGGTTTTCTTTTACAAGCACTCGGTCGCGTTCTGTATAGATCCGTTCACGTTGGTCATTGAGAATATCGTCATAATCAAGCAGGTGTTTACGAACATCGAAGTTATACCCCTCCACTCTTTCCTGAGCTTGTTCTACCAATCGCCCAATGATCTTGCTCTCAAGCGGGATGGATGGGTCCAATTTGAAAAAACGCATCATGTTTTCTGCACGCTCGCCGCCAAACATACGCATGAGGTCATCTTCCAGTGATAAATAAAATCTTGAGGAGCCAGGGTCACCCTGCCTGCCAGATCGTCCTCGCAATTGGTTGTCAATCCGTCGGGCTTCATGTCTTTCTGACCCGATTACATGCAGCCCACCCGCTTTTCGAACGCGCCGCATTTGCTCAAGAAAGGACAGGAAAACCTGGATAGAATCCGTGCCATCTTCTTCTGGATTAATATCTAAATTAATTAGCTCATCAGCCATTTCCGAGTTTGTTTTTCCATAAGGATCAACTCCGGATTGGCTGAGATATTTACGCACATCGGAGAGAATAGATTCCTGGATTTCCCCTCCGAGCTTGATATCCACTCCGCGCCCTGCCATATTGGTGGCGATTGTGACAGCGCCAAATGCCCCGGCACTTTCGATGATCTGTGACTCTTGATCGTGCTTAAGCGCATTAAGTACCCGATGGTTTATTCCGCCTTTGATCGCATCAAGCAGGCGGTCTTGGTGAATTCCCGGTATATTAAAGAAATCCAATAAAGCGCGGACATTATCTGAATTTTCTAGATTAATATGTTGAATGCCAATCTTTTGTGCGAATTGTCGTAAGTCGGGGATTCGCAATTTGGAAAGTGGTTGGTTTAAAGGTTCCAACTCAGGGACTGCCCGTTCAAGCATATCTACATTATTATTTACCATCCATTTTCCACGAATCAAAATCACCGTTAGCAATCGTCTCAGCATATCTGCTTGCAGTCGAATAGACAATCTTTCTGAATGCTCAATAGAAGTGGTACCAATGAGTTGTGGGCGGCCGATGATATAAAATTTTATGATCTCCATGCAGATCGCACGTAATTTAGCTTCTTCTGTGCGATAAACTACATCCGGGTAATCTTTTCTCTTCCAATAAACAGGTTTTTTATCCGCATCATTCTTAGATGCATAATAGACATAGGTATAGTTCTCATCATCTTTGGCTTTAAGCTTAACAAGAGGAGAATCTGGCCGGCTGGCTTCAAAATCCAAGTTGGTTGGGATTTCGAGTACATCCAAACCGTAAATTGTTGAGAATTCCTCCGCTTCAGTAAGCGCTGTTCCGGTCATGCCGGATAATTTTTTGTATTTACGGAAATAATTTTGCAGGGTGATGGTGGCGTGTGTAATGTTTTCTGGATTAACTTTTACACCTTCTTTTGCTTCTACTGCTTGATGTAACCCTTCAGACCACCTGCGGCCGGGCATTAACCGACCTGTAAACTCATCTACAATGACCACTTGTTTATTCTGAACGATGTAATCTTTATTTTTCTTAAAAAGTAGTTCAGCGCGTAAAGCTTGTTCTAAATATCCAAGCAGGCGGGCTTGTTCAGGGGTGATATCTTCTGGCCGTTCCGGGTCTCTGAGCGGGATCTTGAGTAGGTTTTCTACGTGAATTTCACCAATCTCGGTTAATGCAATACTGCGATCTTTATCATCAAAATCATAATCTTCAGGGTCAAGCTGTTTTACTATCACTGCCATACGGCTGTACCATTCAACATCTTCTGATGCAGGTCCAGAGATTATGAGTGGAGTGCGGGCTTCATCAATCAGAATATTATCCACTTCATCGATGATGGTGTAGTTGTGTCCGCGCTGAACGCGATTGCGTATGTCCATGATAAGGTTATCGCGTAAATAATCAAAACCAAATTCATTATTTGTTCCATAGGTGATATCCGCTGAATATGCTTCCCTGCGGGGAACCAATCTGAGCTGATCGTCTTCTTCTCGGTTTGACCGAATATCTAAGTCTATTAAGAAAGCATCACGCGCATTATTGGTTCGCTGAGATACCTGTAATACCCCCACGCTTAATCCCAGCAAATGGTAAATTGGAGCCATCCAGCGTGCATCGCGGCGCGCGAGGTAATCATTTACTGTTACTAAATGGGCGCCTTTTTCAGCGAGCGCGTTTAAATATAATGGCAGGGTGGCAACCAGCGTTTTACCTTCACCAGTGCGCATTTCGGCGATCATGCCCTCGTGCATTACGATCCCACCGATCAACTGAATATCAAAATGGCGAAGCCCGATTGTGCGTTTGCTTGCTTCCCGTACAACAGCGAATGCTTCATTTAATAAATCATCAAGAGTTTCCCCCGAGTTCAATCGCTTGCGAAAAATATCTGTTTTTGCACGCAGTTCAGCCTCACTTAATTTTTCAAGATCAGTTTCAAGTTGATTGATCTGCTGAACATATTCGCTTAACCGTTCGATCTCTCGTTTTTGTGGGTCTCCACCAATTGCTTTGGCGATATTCTTAAACATAAAATTCCCTTTCCCGAGCGATTATAGCACAGTGGTTTTAATAAGAAAAAGGCGTGAAAATATCACGCCTTTTAACCATCTAAATGGTTAGATCACATATGAATGGCGCTGTCATTAACCGCTTCTGCAGCTTCCATAAGCACTTCGCTGAGTGTGGGGTGCGTGTGGATATTATGGGCAATCTCTTCAGCTGTCATCTCCATGCGCTGTGCAAGCGTTAATTCAGGTAGGAGCTCAGATACTTCTGGGCCGATCAGATGGGCACCTAATAATTCGCCATATTTTGCGTCTGTAATTATTTTTACAAACCCACTGCCTTCAGCTAATCCGAGCGCTTTGCCATTTGCCTGGAAGAGGAATTTTCCAATCTTGATTTCGTGTCCAGCTTCTTTTGCTTCAGCTTCAGTCATGCCAAAGGAAGCCACCTGCGGTTGGCAAAAGGTTGCTCTTGGGACCATCTTGTAATTGATGGGATGGGTTTCTTTATTTGCGATCGCATCTGCACATAAGATACCCTGTGTTGAAGCGACATGAGCTAGCAGTAATTTACCGGTAACATCACCTATCGCCCAAATTCCGGGAACATTGGTTGCTTGACGGTCATCAATATCGATAAATTTATTTTTATTCAATAGAACGCCAACATCTTCTAATCCAATTCCTGAGGAATTGGGGCGAAACCCGATAGCTACCAGCACTTGTTCAGCTTCGATAATTTTTTCTTCTCCATTGCTGGAAATTTTTACAGATACACCATTATCATTGGTTTCAATTGTTTCTACTTTATGACTTGTAAAAACATCAACCCCTTTCTTTTTGAAGGCTTTGGCTAATTCTATGCTCACCTCCTCATCTTCAAGTGGAAGCATATTAGGGAGCATTTCTACCAGTGATACTTTGGTGCCGTAGGCATTCCAGATTGTAGAAAATTCTACACCAATCGCGCCTGCGCCAACGATCACGACTGATTCGGGTAAGTGCTCCTGAAGGATCGCATCTTGGTAAGATAATATGCGTTTTCCATCTTGTTTCCAGACAGAGGGAGTGAATGAGTAAGCGCCTGTGGCTATGACAATGTT
>CAZILY010000079.1:5294-7116 GCA_964540175.1 uncultured Pelolinea sp.
CCACCGAGCCATTGTTTATCTATAATCGCGGTTTTTAGACCATTTTGAGATGCTCGAATGGCACAAACATACCCGCCGGGTCCAGCTCCGATAACTACAACATCATAATTTTCCATCAATTACTCCTGATTTTTTAATTTATTATAATACCATCGTAAATTAATGGTAATAATACAAAATGTGCAATACTACAATTTAAATATGCTGTTATTATATATGCAATGAACATGCATTGACTTTTTCATTCAAGAGGATTAATATTAGCAGTCTTTTACGAATAAGTTGGTTTATAAAATAATGGAAAAAGAAAAAAAGAATAATAACGAAGATGAATCACCTCAGCAAGCATTAGAAAAAATCCTGCAGGCCGAGATTGAAGTAGCAGGAAAGATTACTGCTGCCAAAAATAACGCTGAAAAACGTATCGAAACCGCACAGGAAGAGATCGTTTCCTTAAAAAACAATATTATTGCACAAGCAAGAAGAGATCGAGAAGAAACGCTAACAAACGGTATTGCGATTGCTAAAGAGGATGCCAAAGAAAGAATTGAGCAAGCAAGAATTGAAAGTGAGAAGTTCAAGAAATCCGGGGGAAAATTTGATAAAGAAGCTGTCCAAGAAATAGAAACGATCATCCTGGGAGAATTTGATAGGGAGGGAGAATGATAGTTGAAATGTCCCGGGTTGAAATTATTGGGCTTAAAAAACATCTTGAACGGCTTATCCCTTTCCTGCATTCATTTGGGTACCTTCAAATTGATGATATTCGTGAAATACCGGATGTAATTGTCCAGCCATTTACACCAACAACAAAGATGAAGGAAGAGCGAGAAGAAATTGATCTTCTAATCGCTAATATTAATGGGCTCATCGAATCTTTTTCTGCCTATCACAACGAGACTGATGGTATTGATGGGCAGATAAATGACCTCACGGTATATGATATCAAGAATAATGTTGCAGGAATAACCGCAAAAGTTCAGTACTTTAATATGAGAAAAAAGACTCTTCAGGATGAGTTGATTTCTCATTCAAAATATATTGAGATATTGAAAGTGATCTCTCCTTTCATGCCAGAATCTTCAAAGAAATCTGGAAACGCGACGATACGGGCGCTTATTCATTCATCTCAAACCCGATCAATGGTTCTTCTCGCAAACCAATTAAAGATGCTTACGCATGGAAAATTTGAGATGGTCACTGCAAAAGTGGGTGATGAAACAAGTGCCGTAATTGGGGTTTTCCCGTTAGAGCTCGCTTCTCAGGTTGAAGGTTTTATGAAAAACGAGAAGATGGCAAATCTTGTTCTTCCTGAAGAATATGCGTATCTATCAACGGATGAAGCCCTTCAACATATTGAAAAGAAAGTGGAATTGAATCACGAAGAATTGAATAATATTGATGAAAGTATGCATCGGTTTGCAATTAAGTGGCTGCCGTTATTAAAAACATGGCAGCTGATTTGTCAAGATAAGGTTGATGAGCTTGAAGCATTTTTGCAAATTGGAGAGACTGAATTTGCTTTCATAATTTTCGGGTGGATCCCAAAAGAAGATATTAGATCTCTGAGGGAAGAATTACGAAAAGAGTTTTCAAAAGATTTATCTCTTAATGAGATTGATATTCCTAAAGAACTGCAAAACCGAATTCCCGTTAAAACAAGGAATCCAGCAGTGATTAAGCCATATGAAAATTTTGTAAAAATGCGCGCTACGCCAAGTTACAGTGATATTGATCCCAGCGTGTTGGTTGCTGTTTTTATGCCTATCTTTTTTGGGATGATGGCTGGTGATGTGGGGTACGGGATCGTGATGTTAATTAT
>CAZILY010000080.1:0-7113 GCA_964540175.1 uncultured Pelolinea sp.
TTATGCGGATGGCTTTGAAACCACCCTCTACTACCGCGACGTAGTTCGCTCTTACCTGCCTGAACCCGGAGTTGTGGCCACAGATATTCAAGCACAATTAGCAGACATTGGCATTACAGTCAACATCGAAGTGATGGAATCCGGCGCATTCCTTGACGCATCAGACGCTGGCGAGCTGGATGGAATTCACCTGCTCGGTTGGGGCGCGGATTACCCGCATATCACCAACTTCCTTGATTTCCACTTCGGTGCCTCAGGGACGCAGTTTGGCAATCCTCACCCAGAAGTGTATGAACCGCTGCAGAAAGCATCCCAAATCGCTGATCCAGCTGAAGCTGAACCACTATATGCAGAAGCAAACAACGCAGTGAAGGAAACATTACCGATGATCCCAGTAGCACATGGGGGTTCCGCGGTAGTATTCCAGGCAGACGCAGTTGGCGCACATTCCAGCCCATTGGGCAATGAATATTTCGCAGTTGTCGATCCAGGCGGACGTGACACCTTGGTATGGATGCAGAACGCGGAACCAATTTCTGTTTACTGCAACGACGAAACTGACGGTGAATCACTGAGAGCCTGCGAGCAGGTGCTCGAGTCTCTGTTAGCTTATGAAGTTGGCGAAACTGATGTGAAACCAGCTCTGGCAACCTCATGTGAACCTAGTGAAGATCTAACCGTATGGACTTGCAACCTTAGGGAAGGTGTAAAATTCCATGATGGCTCATCACTTGACGCGAACGATGTTGTCATGTCATGGGTTGTCGCATGGGATGCTTCCAATCCTTTGCATGTCGGCAACACAGGAGCCTTTGGCTATTTCACATACCTGTGGGGTGATTTATTAAACGCTGAGTAACAGCAAGGCATTCTTTTCTTGTAATCGCTCAGAAATACCGGATGGCACTTCATAAAGGAGTGCCATCCCCTTAATAAGAGATATATATTTAGGAGAAGTATATGGGAAAGTACACAATAAGACGGTTATTACTCTCCATTCCAGTCCTTTTTGGAATCTTGGCAGTAACTTTCTTTTTGGCACGCGCAATACCTGGAGATCCATGTAAAGCCATGCTTGGTGAAAAAGCCACAGAGATTGTTTGCGAACGGTTTCGAGAACAATATGGGTTAAACAAACCAATTTATGTGCAATTAGGCATATATATGGGGGATATTCTAAAAGGTAATTTTGGGAATTCAATTCGTTTCAGACGGCCGGTGATGCTAATCCTAATTGAGAGGCTTCCCACTACATTGGAACTTAGTTTCTTCGCAATCATTCTTGCGATTATTATCGGCATCACTGCTGGAATAATCTCGGCAATAAATCGTAATTCAGCTACAGATGTGATAACTATGATAGGAGCAAATATCGGCGTTTCAATGCCCGTTTACTGGCTTGGGTTAATGCTTGCTTATCTTTTCGCTTTAAAGTTAAAAGGAACTCCTCTTTGGCTGCCCCCTTCCGGTCGTTTGACTGCGGGTTTATCTCCCACACCTTTTTATGAAGTGTTTGGATGGGTGGCGGAAAAAGAGACTTTCAAATTTTACGTTCTGGAATTTTTTTCTAATTTTTATATTTTCAACTCCATTCTTACAAAAAATTGGGAAGTGTTGTTTGATACGCTTAAACACCTCATCTTACCTGCTCTCGCCCTTTGCACAATTCCTCTCTCGATCATCGCACGCATGACAAGATCAAGCATGCTGGAGGTATTAAGACAAGATTACATTCGTGCTGCCCGCGCTAAAGGGCTGGGAAAATTCTCGGTAATCATAAAACACGCATTTCGCAACGCCTTTCTTCCAATCATCACAGTGATTGGTTTGCAAGTCGGCACACTATTTTCAGGGGCAGTGCTTACTGAGACAATATTTGGGCTTGCCGGTGTCGGCCGCATGATGTTTGAAGCCATAACTGCCCGTGATTTTCCTGTCATTCAAGGATTCACTATCGTAATTGCTGCTGGATACGTATTCATTAACCTATTAATTGATCTCTCATATGTATTCATAGATCCAAGAATTCGCCTGGAGTGACACCAATGAAATATAAAAAAGATAATCGGATCGACAATAAAAAGGAAAAAGATTACCGCTCCAATAGTCTGTGGCGGTTGACACTAAGGCGAATACTCAGGCAGCGGAATGCTATGATCGGATTGTTAATCATTGGCATTCTGATACTCGTAGCTATTTTTGCTCCTTTTATTGCTCCATTTGATCCAGAAGAAGTGTTGATCGGTGTTGAAGAAATTAAAAGAAGGGAAGCGCCTTGTATCCACCTTCTGGGTTGTTCAGAAGACAAACCACAGCATATTTTAGGTGTTGACGGAAATGTACGTGATGAATTCAGCCGTGTAATTTATGGCACGCGGTTGTCTTTATTAATTGGTTTTTCCACTGTTGGATTTGCCATCATCATTGGTGTAGCTATCGGAGCTCTTTCAGGTTATTATGTGGGATGGATGGATAATATATTAATGAGATTCATGGATGTATTAATGGCTTTCCCCTCCCTACTATTAGCCATCACGATCGTATCTGTTCTAGGCCCAGGGATCGAAAACGCCCTATTGGCTATTGCTATTGTGTCAATTCCAATATACGCACGTGTTGTCCGTGCGAGTGTACTCTCAGTAAAAGAACAAACATTTGTATCTGCCTCCAGAGCTTTAGGAGCGTCCAACCTACATATTCTCTTTTATCGGGTTTTACCCAATGCAATACCACCATTGATTGTCCAGGGAACACTAGGGATAGGTACAGCAATATTAGATGCTGCTGCACTTTCTTTTATTGGCTTAGGAGCACAACCGCCTACTCCAGAGTGGGGCACTATGCTTGGCTCAGAAAGAAATCAATTGTTTACAGCGCCGCATCTTGTGTTTTTTCCAGGAATCGCAATTATGATCACTGTATTAGCATTCAACTTGTTGGGAGATGGACTACGTGACGCAATTGATCCGCGGCTTACTCATCAAAGCATTGAAGAATAAAATCAGAGTTCAGGCTTTTTTTAAGGATTCTTAATTATGAAATTTGAAGGCAGCAAACATTTACTCGAAGTTAATAACTTGAAAACATTTTTTTATACAGACGACGGAATCGTCAAAGCCGTGGACGGTCTGGATTTTTATATAAAGAAAGGTGAGGTTTTTGGATTAGTTGGTGAATCGGGATGTGGAAAAAGTGTGACATCGCTATCAATAATGAATTTAATTGAAACGCCTGGAAATATTGAAAGTGGAGAGATATTTTTCGAAGGGCAAAACATTCTGAGTCTTAGTGAAAAAGAATTGACTCAAATAAGAGGTAACCACCTGTCAATGATTTTTCAGCAACCATTAACAAGCTTAGACCCTGTTCTCTCAATAGGAGAACAAATCAAGGAAGTGTTTGATATCCACGAAAAACTACCTAAAGATGAGATTCATAAAAAGACCCTTGATATGTTGAAAATAGTTGGAATCCCCGACCCAGAATCCAAGATAAATGCCTATCCTCATCAGATATCCGGAGGTCAAGCGCAAAGAGTTATGATCGCAATGGCATTGGCCCTTGAACCAAAACTCTTGATCGCAGATGAACCAACAACTGCATTAGATGTAACAATACAATCGCAAATTTTAGATCTTCTTCGCGGACTTCAAAATAAATTTGATACTTCAATCATTCTAATTACCCATGACTTAGGTGTCATTGCAGAAATGGCAGATCGGGTAGCTGTCATGTATGCGGGAAAAATTGTGGAACAAACAGGGGTACACCAGATCTTCAGCGCACCCCTTCATCCATATACTCAAGGATTGTTGGCTTCTGTACCCATTCTGAACCAGGTAAAAGATGAACTTGAAACAATTCCCGGAAATGTGCCAAATTTAATTGATTTACCCCCTGGATGCCGTTTTGCGCCGCGTTGTAAAAAAAGAGAAGAATATCAGCTAAACATCTGCACCCAAATCGAACCAGAGTTATTTGCAAACCGTGAGAATAACAGAGCAGTTCGATGCTGGTTATATCAAGATTTTGAAGGGCATAAAGCTCCAATGAAAGAATTATTAAAATGAAGGCAGAAATTATGGCAGGGAAGCAACTTAAGAAAAAACAAGACGAAATTATTCGAGTTAATGATTTAGTAAAATATTTTCCGGTCACAGGCGGAATTATTCAGCATACAATTAATCAGGTTAAAGCAGTCGATGGGGTTAGTTTCACAATTAATCAGGGAGAAACTCTCGGCTTAGTTGGTGAATCTGGTTGTGGAAAAACAACTGTAGGTCACACAATGCTCGGTTTAATGCCAGCTACAAGCGGTTCCTTGTTCTTCAAAGGAAAAGATCTGCTAAAGCTGAAAAGTAAAGAAGAGAAGAAAATGCGGCGTCAAATTCAGATCGTCTTCCAGGACCCATATTCATCCCTTGATCCAAGACTACCAGTTGGCGAATCAATCGCAGAAGGATTAAAAATTCATAAATTGGGGAGCCGAAAAGAGCAATTTGAACGGGTTCTTGAAGTTTTAAATTGGGTAGGATTGGAAGATTATCATGCCATGCGATACCCGCATGAATTTTCTGGTGGTCAGAGACAAAGAATTGGGATAGCACGTGCTTTAATTCTAGAGCCTGAATTTATCGTATTAGATGAACCAGTTTCAGCTCTGGATGTGTCTATCCAGGCGCAGATCCTAAACATTCTCAAAAAACTTCAAAGAGAGTTGGGGCTTTCTTATTTATTTATCGCGCATAACCTGGCTGTAGTTGAACACATATCTGATCGTATAGCAGTGATGTACCTTGGAAAAATTGTTGAGATTACAAGCAAAGTTGAATTATTTAATAAACCATTGCACCCCTACACCACTGCCCTGATGTCTTCAATTCCAATTCCAGACCCTGGAATAAAGAAGAAAAAGATTGTCCTCGCGGGTGAAATACCAAGTGCTTTGAATCCTCCATCTGGCTGCCGTTTTCATCCTCGTTGCCCTATAGCCCAAGAAATTTGTTCGAATGAGGAACCACATTTAAGGGAACTATTCAAAGAACACCATGTTGCCTGTCATTTCGCTGAAAAAAATTATTAATTTATTCTTCACTCAATACCACGCAGCAAACTGAGTGGGTTCAAGCCCACAGTATGATTTTCCCCCGCAGAGAAAATATTCCTTAATATCCCGTCTGCCCGCAACGTGAAAAGGATGAACTCTTCATCTCGCTGCGTGCGGGGTTGCACATAAACCAAATCATCAACACTTGATCATCTAACCACGTATCATTTTTTCTTAAATGAACGCAGGGGATTACTTCATGGGAGCAATGAACAATTGATTGCCATACGCCAAGAACACTTCCTGGTCCGGTGTAATCCCAAATCCGCTAGGTTTGCTTGTGGGCATAGGATAATTACGGTTGGTTTGTGGTTTAAGCGTTCGCTCTAAGTTTAAGTGATAGCTGAACTGATACAAAGCACTGCTGACGTCGTCCAGAAGAAAAAGTGAGGCATTGGGCACCCGTGCCTGCTGCATGCCGATAAAATGTGTGCCCATGAAAATCCATGGTTTTGTATTTTCAATACCCACACGATTGTCAGTGAACGGTGCAGGATCTTCGCATTCAGTTAACTTCACCTCCCCAGGTGAGCTGTACCGACAAAGCGTCATATGCCCATCATCATGCAGAATATATAAATCCTCCTGATTTATAAATGCATCCACGGCACCGCTCAAATCTGGTATGTCTTCGTCAAAAAACTTGGTCGGGCTCTCTGTAAAAACAATTCCTGACATTTCTATTGAATCAGCGCTGTTTCCCTCGTAAAACCAAACCATGCTCTTACCAGCGTCGATAACATATAGAACATCGTTCGCGTACGCGGTTCCAATAATTTGTTCCCAGCCGCCATCTGGTACTGTTAAAGTACGCGAAATCGGCAGTTCACCCGGTTGGCAATACAGCAAGTTACCTTGCCCATCCAAGGCCATGATTTTAAAGTTCTTACTATTCGCGGGGAGAATAACAAAATCTACTAATTTTGTGACTGTAGCTAACCCATATGGACCAGGTGTACATCTAAACTCTTCATCTAATTGATAAAAGCCCTTTGTGTTCAGATAGATCCGAAGCACATTCCCAGAATTACTATCCAACAAATAGACGCCGGAAGAACTTGCTTTTATTTGGCTAATCGATGCGCCATCTGGAAAAAACTGGGTTAATGCCGGCCGAAAATCCAACCTTGCTGCTAAATCCATCTCATCTATGATCGATTGGGCCTTTTGAAATAATTCGCGTGAATCATTTGTTATTTGAAATTCTTCTGCCTTCGTTGTAAGAGCTAGGACATCCTTCCAGTAATCGTGCTGCTTGATCGCATCACCTTCATCTTCTGCGAGTAGCGCGGCCGCTTGTGCCTCATCTATAAAAATCTTATACTGCTCTTCCTTGCCAAAACGTGTATATACCGTTATTGAAGAAAGAATAATGATCAAAGGAATCGCCAACACAGCTATGGTCATCCACGTAAAGGATTCACTGGTTTGAATTATTGGTTTTTTCGGAACGAACTTACGCTTAAGGCGCCCAAATGTTAACTGCAATTTTGCGCGCGTGGTTTTTCCTCGCATCCATAACCTCGCAAGCCCTATTAACAATTTACTATTCTGTTTCCCAGGTTTCCGGGCCACTTCAAATGGTTCTTGCAGTATTTGTTCTGTTTCGCCAGCAGTAACCTGAATATCCCCGTCTCCTATATGAACCACATCTGGTAAATCTGGAATCTCTCCCCCGATTTTTTGTGGTTCCACCTCTAGTTTATTTTGTGCTGGTTCTGCTTCCTTGTGAATTTCTTGTTCTAATTCAGTAGGCTCTATTTTAGGTTGGTCTTCTGAGATATGCTCTTCTTCCTTAATGGATTTTTCTTCTTCAATCTCCCAGCTTCCTGTGTGTACCTTTCCGCTTCCTTCCTCTGTTTTAATCACTAAGACAGAAAAATCCTGGATCATCTGATTTTTCAGCCTGCGTTTTATTTGAGACATCGTCAGCTCGGTGCTTCCTGAAAGATAATACGCTTTCCATTATGCGTGGGCATGCGGGCTCATTAGAATCAAGTCACCTG
>CAZILY010000081.1:0-7005 GCA_964540175.1 uncultured Pelolinea sp.
GACCACTGCAGTACTCTGCGGCATTCCAACCATCATTTGGCTGATAATCATCAATCCTTCCCCTCCGCTGACGCCAAATATGGAGATTGGGATGCTTCTTCCTAACTGGGGTGTGAGAATAACGCCAATAACAGATAGTACTGGTAGTGGAAATAACCTCTGAAAGAGAACTACGTGGGATAAGGAGAATAATATATGCGCTATGATTGAAATAGCTGATGCGGTTAATAACTTAAAGCGATTCTGCTTAACAAGCCCCCATGCCGTTTTGATCTTTTTTGGGTAGATGCTGTTCTTGTACCATCGAATCGCAAAGCAAACGATTAATCCGCCAACTATCAATGTGACCAAAGTAAATGGTATTAAGTGTTCTTGTGGAAAGAACTTTCCAATATTGATGGTTAAACTTTGGCCCATTAGCAGGAGAACTACAGCTGAATCAATTGCCATAGTGGTGATACCGATCATACGATCGATGAAAATGCCTGTTGTTGTTATCACGGCATCCTGATTGTGACGATTTATTTTCAAGAATCTTGTCACTTCTCCACCGATAGAACTAGGAAGCGCAATTGTTACAAATTCGGCAAGCAGGTTGGTTGTGAAAAAAGATAAAACCGGAATACTTTCATTTTCTACAAGGGAGCGGTTTATCATTTTCCACCGAGCAGCATAGAATATCTTGCTGAGAAAAAGCATTCCTATGTACAAGAAAAAAACCGAAATAGATATTTCAGAAAGAGCGGATTTAGCTTCATTAAGATCAATAAATCGTATGGCTAAGAACAGGAAGATAATTAGGCTAAACCATTTGAACCCATTCATAATGTGTTTAGAATGATTACCGTACCACTTGGTAATTTTATTAATCATTTTTTTCTGATTCATGATTCTCTTTAGTTTTATTATTCGAATAGCTTTTTTGCAAGTGATTTCGATGTCTTATTGCTGGGGTTATTTTCTGTTGAGTTATTCAAGATGTGGGGTAGAGAAAGGAGTAAGTTAATACCAAAAGAATAAGAAAAATTATTAATCTCCTTACTAAAGATTCTTTTTATGTGATTGAGAATAACCGTCCAGTTTTTTCCTTGGAGACGCTCTGCGGTATATGCTTCTTGGAGAAGCCATTCAAATGTAATTCCTTCTGGCGTAGTCTTTCGATATGAATGAGAAGAGTCAAAGGTGATTAATTCTAAAATACTTTCTGCAATTTTCATGTCGGCTTTGATTGAAATGGCAATTGTCCCCCAAAAACGAGGGTTAATTTCGATGAGTTTATATTCGTTTTGATTTTCATCATAAATGAATTCTAATTGAGCTGGGCCAGTCCATTTGATCTTGTCAAACAGCATTTCGCCGTATCTGATTAACTCCGGGATATTTTGAGTGATAATCCGTGCGCCAAAGCCGCCAGAAGGAGGAATTGTCCAATCTCTTTTTTGGGTTATCGAAGCCAAAATAACTCCTTTCTTTACCGAAAAACAGCCATCGTAAATTTTTCCCTCAATGAATTCTTCAGCTACTAATTTATCATTTGGGAAAAAAGAATACTGCGTTTGACTGGACGTTAATTCCCCATATGCTATTTTTAATCCATCTAAGGAATTACAAATTCGCAAAGCCTCTTTAACTCCTGATGCTTTTCTGCATTTCAATACAATTGGGAATTCTATATTCTTCAGATTATTGAGATCCTCGATCGATTCAATCTTGATGTGTTTAGGAGTAGGGATGTGAAGTTCACTTGCGATTTTGAGGATGGAAAACTTATCGTTTAATATATTGAAATCTTCAAATGATCCAAACGGAATATTTATTTCAGACGGGAATTTATCTTTATGTTTGCATAATAAGGCGGTAGATCGTTCGGAAAATGCTAATAATCCTTTATATTCATGATTGTTAATAAAATTCATAAGCCCAACAGCTAAATCATCTTCATCATTGAATGGAATAAAATGAATGTGTTTGGAAAACCTGGGCTTGATAATTTTCAATAATAAAACGATGAAAGGTTGCCCCAAAAATCCTTTACGAATTGGGATTAGGTAATCAAATTGATATTTTTTTCCTAAGGATCCAACGACTGGGATGCTGCGTCGATCAGGGACATCAAAAATCAATATTCTTGCGTTTTTATTCATGTTTCGTCAATTTTATCTTAATATTGAATATGTTTAAATTATAATAAAATTAACATAATAAATAATTCATTACATTCGTTCAACGTAAATTTTAATCAAGCATTACAATATAACAACAGAAATCAATTGAGTGATGGTTTTGACGACTGTTTAGTGTTGAAAAGGAGAATTTATGGGTAATAAATCAAAGAAGAAGTATAAGAATTTACCGATTGACAGGAAGCTGTCGACAGAAAAAAGCAAATTAAATGCATCGGAATTTAACCCTGATTATAGTAATATTAAAAAGGATCTGAGGAGAATTGGATCTTTAGCAGCTTTCTTTTTTGTTATTCTAATTGTATTGACATTTGTTCTTAGATAAAAAAGAATACGGAGGATAATTATGGCTCATATGTTTGTCCCTGGACCTGTTGATGTGGCACCTGAAGTGCTCAATGCAATGGCTCAGCCTTTGCTGCCCCATAGAAGTAAGGAGTATGAAGCTATCCATCGAAGTGCAGCAGAAAAATCTCAAAAATTATTTTTTACAGATTTCCGCGTGCTGATTGGTACACATACCGGATCTGGCATGCAGGAAGCTGGAGTTCGGAATTTAGCCCAGAATGATATTTTGTCGTGTGTGAATGGCGCATTTTCCCAGCGTTGGTATGATGTGGCTATCACAAATGGGAAGAGCCCGGTTCGGTTTGACGTTGAATGGGGAAAAGCTGTTACTCCCGAAGAGTTGAGCGATCAGTTAAAAAAGAAGCATTTTGAAGCAGTACAAATAGTTCATAACGAAACATCAACTGGCGTGGAAAACCCATTGAAAGAATTGTGCCAGGTTGTCAAAGAAGTAAGCCCGGATACAATGATTCTTGTTGACGCGGTTTCATCATTGAGTGGTTCAAAAATTGAAATGGATGCCTGGGGTGTAGATTTTCTACTTGCGTCTTCCCAGAAATGCCTTGCTCTTCCTCCGGGACTCTCTCTGGTTGGTGTGACTGACCGTGCTTTGGAAAAAGCGAAAACAGTAACCAATCGGGGATGGTATTTCGACTTGCTTAGGATGGAAAAACACCGTATAAAAAATTCAACAGCCATGACTCCGGCAGTGTCGCTTGTGTATGCGCTTGATTTTCAATTGGACCGTATTTTCGCAGAAGGTATTGAAAATCGATTCCGTCGGCATAGCGATATGTCACAACGCGTTTATGATTGGTCATTGGAAAATGGAATGACACCATTTGCTGAAGAAGGCGCCCGCTCAAAAACTGTGGCGACCATAAACAATGATCGAAACATTGATATCCCACAGTTGAATGCTTTTCTTTTGGAAAAATACCAGATGCGTATCGCAAATGGGTATGGTGACTTGAAGGGAAAGACTTTCCGAATTGCTACAATGGGGGAAACCACCATGGAAGATATTAACGCTCTCTTACTTGCAATCGAAGAGTTTATGCGGAAATAATTCGTGAACAATGATTATTCAAAAGAGGAGATGAAGAATCCCCTCTTTTTTTATAAGTATTTATTTAGGAAAGTGATGACTGTGCTGTAGTAATTCTCAATGTTTTCTTGCTTTCTAAACCCATGCCCTTCACCCTCGTATAATCTTAATATGCAGGAGATTTTGCGTTTGCTCAATGAATTAAATATCTCTTGAGATTGATTTGGGGAAACAACTTTATCTTCTGTCCCATGAAATAATGCGACGGGGTCTTTTATCTTTTGTAAATGTGAAATTGGAGATCGGCTGACAAAGCGATCATATTCAGTTTCAAAATCACCTGTTAAGAATTGATGATAATATTGCTCAAATTTATGAGTGTATTGAGCATCATCAACCAGGTCGCTGACCGCATAACTGCAAATTCCTGCTTTAAATAATCCCGGGAATTTGATCAGAAGATTCAGTACGCTAAATCCACCCGCGCTTGAACCCTTAACTGCTATTTTTTCTGGATCCACCAAGCCGCGCTTTATTAAGGCATCAATCAGATAAACAGCATCTTGAACTTCCACTTCCCCCCATTTTCTGCGAAGGGCGTATTGGTAGTCGTATCCAAAAGTAACACTACCGCGATAATTCAAGTGTACGACTGCGAAACCCTGGGATGTGAAGAATGCAGTATCCAAAGAAAATCCAGGATGCTTGACGCTTGTTGGACCGCTGTGAATATTGAGAATGCATGGGGGTAAACCACTCTGTTTCTTTTGCGCAAGAGGTGGAAAATACCAGGCATATACTATTGAATTATCATCAGTAGCAAAACTAATCTCCTCGGGTTCAGCAGAGAATTCTTGTTGACGTTTGTTTTTTAGTAAATTCGGTAAAATCTTGTTGTCCGAGATTCGGACGATCTGATCAGTATCTCTTATTGATGAGCCGATAAACATAATATCATTGGATGTTTTAGAAACTGCGATCTGTGAAGCCCAGATATATGGAGAGATGTCGATTGATTCTAACTTCGATGTGTTAACATGTACTTTTGAAAGTGAAGCGGTCCCCTGGTGGTATTTTATGAAATAAATTGTGCCGCTGTCACTTGCCCATTGATAACTGCGCAGCCCTTGTATCCAATCAGGTAGTCTGAGGTGAAACCCATTTCCTTTGACAATTGATTTTTTAGCATGTGTATTTAGATTGTATAGAACGAGATCGTCCCAGTCTCCATTTCGCCTGATATAACTGAGCCATTTCCCGTCGGGGGAAAATTGAGGTTGATTCGTGGATTTTTCCAATTTTCCATCGATATAATCCTCTTTTAATAATTTTAGCTGTATTCCACCCACACGGCCGATCTTAATCCGCGATGCATCCCAGGGCATATACGGGTGATCCCATTCAACCCAGGCGATTCTCTCACCATCTGGATGCCAGGTGGGATGCATGTAAAAATCTGATCCCATAATTAGTTGATTAGGTCGGGTGAGTCCGTGTGTAGGAGTTATCCCAATACCATTAATATCGCCCTGGTTATACACATATAAAACCCATTCTCCATTGGGAGAGATTTTTGGAGAAGATGTCCTAATATTCGCGGGTGTGATTCGTGTGATTTTATGATTTGTATTTAAATTTATCTTGAAGATACTTCCGCTTTTTTCAGATACTACAGCAAAATATTCACTGATATCAAAATCTCCGCCGCCATAACCAACAGTACCTCTCACGTTTAAATCCTGAGAAAGTTTTATTTCTTCTCGGTTATCAGCTTTTTCAAACAACTCGCCTTTTCCGTCAATGTTAGTTATATAGAAAATGCTATTTCCATCCATAGAATAATGTATGTCATTAACTCGTTTGATGGACGCCATTAATTCTTGAATGCTTATCGGCTTATTATTTTGTGATATTTTCTCCATAGATCAACCCTTAAAATGAAAACTCACTGTTTATAACAGTGAGTATATCAATCAATCACATGGTTATTTAATATCTTTTGGCCGCCATAAATTTTTTAATTTCACATCTTTGCATTTAATAATTTCTTTCCATTTATCAGTTTTTGCAGTGATATATGCAATAGATGCAGTTGGCAAACTTTCCACTTTCTCTGTCAAAATTTGTAGTAAGGCTTCAGATCCTGGATTATGGCCAATAACCAAAACGGTTTTCTGGTTCTTCGCATGATCAACAACAGCTGAAAGGATATCTTTTGGTTCTGCCATATAAAGTGCATCAGTAAAAACGATCTCTTTTTTATATTTCATACTCTCAACTAAATGATCGGCTGTTTCCTGTGCTCTTACAGCAGTTGAGCAAATAATAAGATCGGGGATGATTTTCTTGGATTTTAAAAATTTCCCCATTCTTTTAGCGTCGTTTCTTCCACGCTTTTTTAATGGGCGTTCATGATCAGCAAGATCTGAGTTTTTCCAGCAAGATTTCGCGTGCCGCATTATCAGTAATTTTTTCATGCGACTATTCTCCTCTATGGTTGGATAATCCACTTTAACGCGGTTAGTATATCATAATGAGAAAAATTTTCTGTAAATATTCTAATCAGTACTATGATATGTTTGGCAACAGGTAAATATATAAGATGAAACAGTTCGTTAGTGAAGAAATAAATGTGGAGTTCGACAAGGAATTTATCCTGGAGAAAAAACCACCGTGTCCAATTTCCTTTATTTGGCGGGGAGAAGATTTTGTTGTGAAGGAATTGATTTCCTCCTGGTTTGATTATGAGCGTAAGGGGGGAAAAGCAAAGAATATGCGGGATACACATTTAGCGAGGGCAAGGAAAAAAGGATCATGGGGCGTTGGCAGAATTTATTTTAAAGTTAGATGTGAGCTCGGAAAAATAGTTGTGATTTATTATGATAGATCTCCGAAAAATGTGTGTGATAGGAAAGGGAAGTGGATCCTTTTAAGTATCGAATCACAATAAATTGTTATTAATAAAATACTTGCATCTTGCTGCAGGGATAGGAAGTTTGAATTTTTTGCTAGTTTGAAAAGTGAAAATTAATTTTATAATTTAAATAGTCGTAAAAGTAAATTTTCCCCGATTCATTTACAGAATACACAAGGATAACTTTTCACCTTTCTGGAAATTACGATAGAGAGTACGAAGAAATGTTTTCCGAGCAATTCCTATAGTTAACAAAATTCCAATGAATCGGGAAAAAGTCTGTCTTTTCAGCTTGGGTCTGGCGAACTTTGAGCTCATTAGGGAAGAAACAAAAACTGCAAAATGATGATGACCCTCTCAAATGCATTGATTACAATTACGGCAATTCATAAATAGGCCGATGTTACCAATAGTGCAGATTTTTATCGAACTTGAAGTAAAATCAGGTTTTATTCTCCCGGAAAACATGCTCGCTTCCATGATCGTAGCTGTATAAAAGTGTAGTTGTGTGT
>CAZILY010000082.1:0-6949 GCA_964540175.1 uncultured Pelolinea sp.
TTTTTTCACCTGTTCCTGAAGTTGGTTTCCCTCGATATGTGTGATCGGTGGTGCAGGGATGGGAAGCTTATGCTGAATATCTTCTAACTCAATCGCACCCGGAAATTTATCAAGGATGCGGAAAACCACTCCCTCATTTTCATGTGGTGAGAGGGTGCAGGTTGAATATACGACCTGCCCGCCAATTTTCACTGTCTGCAGGGCGCTTTCAAGGAGATTGAATTGGCGATCGGCCAGAGAGTCGATCTCGTTTTCTGTGATCGGGCGCATTTTATGCGAGGAGCTTGTCCGAAGCCCCTGCATGCTGCAGGGGGCGTCCAGCAGAACTGCGTCGAAACTGTCCGGGTAAGCCCGACCGTACCATTCTCCCTGAATATTGGTTATTGCCTGGTTGATGGCGCCCCAATTCTGAAGGACGATCCGCAGCGCGGGGATGCGTGAACGGCTGGCATCATTAGCTATGATCAGTCCTTTATCCATGGTACGGTCAACCAGATGGATGGTTTTACCGCCGGGGGAGGCAGCCATATCAAGGATCAATGGATGTTCTACCCCATCAAAATCAAATAATTCCGCTGGCAGCATAGAAGCCGCTTCTTGAATGTAATAATAACCCAGCCGGTGCTCGATTGTTCTGCTCGGGGATATGGATGGTTCCGCGATCCAAAAGCCGCTGCTGCAGAATGGGGTTGGAAAAGTTTCCCATTTATATGCATGTTCCCATTTTTCGATATTGATTTTAGGATCTGATTTGAGTTGATTAATGCGTATAGAGATAGGAAGTTGCTTTTTTAAAGAAACGATTAAATTCTTGGTTTCCTGAGGCAGCAGATATTCCTGTGCCCATTTCCATGGATCCACAATCGGATTAGGTTTTACTGGATCTGATTTACGCTTTGCCATTATTCAATCCGATATAAAAAAGGGTTTCTGCTGAAAAATCCTTAATTTCCAAAATTGACCCCAACCCTTTAATGGACTCTGTTATCAGTGTGTGCATTCTTTTGCGAAGGTCATATTTTCCATGAATGCTGTGGTTGGGAAGGGATATGAAAAGGTGCTCAACGTTAAGTGATCCCAACAGATCTCGCGTGGCACCTTTGCGCCTTTTTTCCATGCGGTGAGCTTCCTTGAAGAGGAAGGCCGCAGTCGCTTTTTGCATTGGCGGCCGGACGAGAATGTCACGTGTTTCAGCAGCCCCATCGATTCCAAGACTGTAAAAAAAGTGGTTGATCAATTCTATCCGAGGTCTATGGATATCGTACGCAAAATATGAGGTTGAGTGCGGGAATTCAACCAATGGGATCACGAACGGGTTCAACCCGCAGGCGAGATCAAGGATTGAACAGGGGCTCTTGATCTTATCGGAAATAAACGCATAAAAATCTTTCATATATGGGATGCGCTCATCGGTGGAATGGTGAGCTTGTAGAAATCGGGTGCAAATGTCCTCGATGCTATTTTTGTTTTTATTGGAAAGAACCTGTTCGAGTTCTTGGGCTGCCTTCGCATAATCTAATTCATCTAAGTAAGGGGCAGCGATATTATGTAATTTGGCCTTTACTATCTTAATGGCGTCTGCTTTTTTGGCGTGTTTCCCAAGTTCAATTTTCAGGAGGTCTAAAATTGTTTCCCGCGGAATTTTCATTAAGCGGTATTTTTTACTATTTGAGATGCGCTGGACAATCTGGTTCAGTTCTTCGTCATTCATTTAGTTTTTCTTTACTAAAAAAGCAAGTTCACTTGAAAACTCAAATCGTTCATATTCCCAGCCTGTGCTGGAAATGATTAATGTGAACTGATCAGTATAATTTTTACGCATCCCTTTTGATTTGCCGGTAAGGCTGCTTATCGGATAGGAAAAAAGGATGTATTCTGCGGGAATTGCGTCAAGCAGTCGCAGGACAAATCCTTTTTGCAGCTGCTCAAGGCAGGGTGTTGTCTTTAATAGAAACGCAACTTTCGCCGGGTTGTTGAAAGTGGCATCAAGTAAATTGCATGTCTCAAATTTTGCGTGAATTCCGAAATGAGCGGCGAATGTATTCAGAAAGTCGATCATGTCAGTGAAGATATCGCACCCATAATATTGGATGTCATCGTCAACAGGCATCCAGGGAAGTGCGAGGGGATTGAACCCGCAGGCAAGGTCCAAAATAGATGGGATCGGTTTGATGGAATTAAGTATATGCTGATAAAAATCGTTCAGGATTGGCAATCTTTCATCAGTGGAATAATGGCTCTCCATTACTTTTGTACAAAATGCTTTGGTTTGATCTGAATGGATGTCTTTTGGCAAACAGGCGAGTTCTTTCTTCCATCCTTCATAGTCCGGCTTTTGTGAAAAATATGCAGTACCTATTTGGTGCAGTTTGCCAAGGACAGCTTTCTGCGCCTCTTTTTTCTTGCGGCCTTTCGCCAGCTCGGCGGCAGCAACAGTTTCAACCAATCCCTTATGGATATGCTGATACTTGGGTTTTTCAAGTATATTACGGACTAGATCCTCTAAAACATTTTCATAAGGAGATTTCTTCATAGAACCTCCCGCAGCAATTTCATCAACCGAACCATGAATGTCAAATTATGCTGTGTCGCTAACTGGCGATATAAGCAGTCATCGACTTTAAATAAATGCCTGAGATACCCCAAAGAATACTGTGTGCAGGTTGGGCAGCTGCAGTTTTCCTCGATTGGAGTGGATGATTTAATATGGCGTTTATCATTCACATATACATACTCGAACCAGTCATCCCCAGTATCAATCGATGAAAATATGGGCTCTTGTGAGAAACGATATAAACGCCCATGGCGGGCGTCTCTGGTTGGCATCGCGCTGTCAAATAAACCATAACCGATTTTTGTACAGCGGGCTACGTATGGTGGATGTCCAATGCCTAACGCGTGAAGCGTATATTTTTCTGGTATGAGTGCTCGCAATAGGGAAAGCATATCTTCGACAAGCTGGCTGTCGCTGTCTAACGGCCAACCTCCGTAACCGTAACCGTCAAAACCGATCTCAAGCAGTTCATTTGCGCACTGTGTACGTAAGTCAACAGACTGCCCGCCCTGAACAACGCCAAATAATTTCGGCTGTTTTTCTAAAGGGATCCCCTTTTCTTCCATCAATCGATCAAACTCCTTGCGGCAGCGTCCTGCCCAGCGGATTGTGCGTTCAACTGATGTGGTCTGCTCTTCAATAGGATCATCAATATGTGTGCAGTCATCCAGGCAAAACACCACATTAGCGCCGAAACTTACCTGAAGCTGAACGCATTTCTCTGGTGTGAGTAAGAATTTTCTCTTACTGTTTGACCGGTAATAAGAGATGCCGTTATTAGTGAGGCTGCCGAATTTTGCGTTTTGTCGGATCAGAGAATATGCTTGAAACCCGCCCGAATCAGTAAAAATAGCTTTCTTCCACCCGCTCATTTTATGAAGTCCGCCAAGTGATTTCACCGTACTCGCGCCGGGTTTTTTCATAAGATGAAAGGTGTTCATCACAACTGCTTCAACCCCGCATGCCTCAGTTGCAGAGGAACTTAAATTCCGCACCTGGCCATAAGTGGCATCGGGTAGATATTGCGGAAGGTAAAGATCACCAATATTCAGGGTTAAATGCTTCGGATATGGCATACTAATCGAATTGTATCATTCACACCATCAACTGATTTACCTATGAGAAAATTGATGCCGCCTGAAGCGTGATCCAATGGTTGGGTGTGTCTGGTTTTACAAGGAAAGGCCACGTGCGGCTCTTGAATGGGCTGCCGCCTGTCCACCTGCCTTTTTTAGTTTGTTTATTCTTCAGCCATTCTAAAGCTGGCGCAGCATTGGGGTGGTCCAACGCGTCAAGTTCTTTTAATACCCGCAGTACGAGCAGGAAATCCACGTGATAGAAAAGAGGAAAACTCAATTTGAACCACAAGGGATGTATTGCCTCTTGATATGGGTAATTTGCAGAGAGCAGGTCATAATCTTCGATCAGGAATTGGATGCCGCGTTTAATCGCATTTTCAACCTCGGCACTGCGCTGGTTTTTCGGGATCAGCGCCAATCCATATAAATCTCGGACAACAGCCCATGCGCACGGCAGGTCATAGTTATATCTGCATTTTCCCAGTCGGAGGATATCTTTGCAGGTAGCCTGGATCACGTGCTGTACGGAAGGGTCATCCAATCTTCCGCAATACAACTGATAGCGCAGCCAATTTCCCCAAAAGCAGCCAAATAATCCCTCTCCCTTATCTTTGTAACTATATGGAAAAGAAGAAATATTTCTGTTGAGCAAAAAGGCTGACCCCTTCTGCATGGCGGGGAATTCTGGTGGGACAGCTAACTCTGTCAACAAGAACATTGTCCAATGCGAGCTCCGGTATTTGGGTGAGTAATCATGGCGGTTGGAGATCCAAAATCCCCCTGCATCCTGTTTGGAGAAAATTGCCTTCACTGGGTTTGAAATTGGGATAAGTGCCCTGGTTGATAAAACTTCAGGATCGCTTGATGGCTTATGCAGCAGTTTGGTTAACGCCAGGTACCTGATCGAGGGGGTCTGGCTGTTAAGCAGCCATGAGATGGTTTCTTGTGGGATAGAAGTGGTCTTGGTTTTATTATTGTCTTCCATCCCTAGATTATATATTAACGCCTGCGGAAGATTGCGCTGATCAGGGTGATAAAGCCAATCCCAATCAGGAATACTGGCCACAGCAGATTCACATCAAGTGCTAACCCAAACCAGCCGCCAAATATCAAGAATCCCATCGCGCTGATTGCGATAAGTATCAATCCGCCGGAATCAAAATGTGGACGTTCTCGTGATAGGAGCCCGGCAATCATAATGCCTACACCCACAAACCCGGGGATCAGTGCCCAGATATACGACCAGCTTGCCCAATCACCTGTGATTGCCTGGTAATATAGAATTCCGCCGATTCCACCGATCACACAACCAGGTATTGCCAACCCGCCGGTGCGGGTTAATAATGCGGCCAATAAGAATACGCCGCCTAAACCTATAATAAAAAATGGCCAAGAAATATATCCAAAAATTTCAGGCATCAACTGTACTGCGAGAAAGAAACCGCCTATTAAAATGAGGATCAATCCTCCAACCATACCCCGTCTATTTTCCATGATCAATAAACCTCCGATATAAATATTTGTTTGATGTTATATCTTCTTTACGAGAAATACTGAAAATAGTTGCTTACAAAAGAACAGCAATTTAATCTGATTCATTGAATTTTAAGAATAGGGATGAGATTCAGGATACTCCCAGATTCTGATTATGTGAGATGTATTAATGGGGGTTGCCGTTTAATAAGCTGCCGATAATAATAGATGCGATCCCGGCAACGGCGGTTTTTATCCCGCTGACGATAAGATTCTGTTTTGAAATATTTCCAAGAAACACGCCCAGCGCGAATAATGTGACGAGTGCTAAGCCCAGGGTAGTGTAATAAACGACCTGGATATTGGGAAAAATTCCGTAGAAGAAAAAAGGAATTAATACCAGCAGCGCGGCTAATAATGGGGAGATACCATCAACAACTGAAACCACAACTGCCGCATAGCGCGATGCGCGGCCGATACGGCTGCCGTTTAGGTCTGTCAATGTGCTCTGGCTAAGTTCGTCCAGCTCGTGTTTGCGCTCAGCAGATTCTGTGAGGTAAGATCCCCACAACCCAGAAATTCCCATGGCAATACTGGTGGATAAACCGGTTGTAATGACAATGTTTGGGTTTGTAACCCCGGCGGCCATATTCCCCATCAACATGCCGATGATTGTCAAAACGCCATCAAAGGCATTCATTACAAAATAACGCCTGGCTATTTCTCCTATATTAGCAATACTATTGTATTGATTCGCCTGGTCCAGTAAACGGCGAATCGGATTTTTTATTTCGTCTTCGTCTTCCATATAATTTTATAAATTTAGGATGGAGTAATTAACCCTGCAGGGTTTCCGCATCGTCAATGATCTCTTTTCCTGCGACAACCTCATCGATCGAATGGATCGATGCGCCCATATCTTGGATAAGCTCTTCAACATCTTCGAAATTGATATCTTCACCTTCAATTGTGATCTTGGCATTTTCTACTTTCAGGTCGATCTCAACCAGGCTGATATTAACGGCAGAGACACCATCAATCACGCTGAGCTTTTTTGCCATTTCAATAATGTTTGGCTCCATCGGTTTTAAAGTATCCAGAACAATTCTTCGAATTTTTCCTATCATTATGCTATTTTTTCTCCATGGGATGATTTATACCATAAAAAATATGTGACTAGTATGAAGTAAAAGAGGAAATATCCGGGATTATCGCTTGAAAGAATAAATGGGAAAAAGAAACGATTCCATATATAATCTTTCCAGGAGTATTATTATGATGAAGTTGGTCTATTCGCTTGCATTTTCTCTTGGCTTCACGGAGTGGAAATTGAAAGAAACGCCAGTGGAAATATTTGAAACCGTAGAAGGCATGAGAAAAGGTCATGCATTGGATTTGGGTTGTGGTGAAGGCGAACACGCAGTTGCCCTGGCGAAGGAAGGATGGCAAGTTACTGGAGTGGATTTTGTACGCAAAGCCATTGAAAACGCGAAAAACGCTGCTGAAAAATCGGGAGTTGCCGATAAAACAGAATTCCTTGCTGGAGATGTCACCCGGTTGGAAAAATTGAAGCTTACAGAATTTGATGTTGCGTTTGATATTGGCTGCTTTCATTTGCTAAATGAAACTGATCAGGAAGCTTATATTACAGGTGTCTCTCATGTATTGAAAAGAAGTGCAGTTCTTCTTCTGTATGCTTTCACTCCTCGAAAACAGGGCAGGCGAGAAGTTGGCTTTTATCCTGCAGAACTGGAGAGAAAATTCTCCAAGTTTTTCATCCTCCAAAAAAGTGAAGAAAGAACTTACTGGCGGTTTCCAGCAAACTGGTATTGGTTTAGGCGAA
>CAZILY010000083.1:0-6831 GCA_964540175.1 uncultured Pelolinea sp.
AGTTTCACCAGGATTTGCGAAACGCGGTGTTCTTACTACTAGATCCATATTGATACTGCCAAATGAGATTACAGACATTTTATTCTTTCTCCTTTTTTTCATTTATGTTGATTCCCGTTCTTCTAATCTAACGTTTAAGGTGATTGTTCTGCATTTTTTAATAAAGTTGGTTTACCTCTTGCGTAAACTGTACGCGATGCGGTTTAGTAAATAGAAAAAATCCTTCATGGATGATAATAATACCCTTGTCGTCAACTAATCACTGAAGCATCAAGTTCAGTTTATCTCATGGATGACTGTTATAACAGAAACCCCGACTTGTTTGGTGATCTCCTTTATGGTAACGATTTTTTACTTCTCCATGAGAAATATGCTTGCACAAATGTCTTGATCAATAATATCAGAATACAAATTGGTTTTCAACTATTGGATATAATGTTTATTCAAAAAACACAATTGGAGAATAAATATGGAAAAACACGCCTGGTATAAAGTATTTCCCGGAGCAATTACTGTGACAGATAAAGACAGTACTGTCATAGAAATGAATGAAGGATCCGAAAAATTATTTGGTAAAGATGGCGGGTACGCCGTTCTTGGTCGAAATGCAATCACCTGTCATCCTCCCGAAACTCAAGAAAAGGTACGCCAAATCTACGAAACGCAATCATTTAATATCTATTCCATCAAAAAGGATGGCAAGAAGTACCTCGTTTATCAAGCACCATATTTCATTGAAGGAGAGTTTAGCGGGCTTGTCGAATTGTTCTTAGACCTCCCAGATGATATTCCTCATTTTGATCGGGATAATCCAGAGCAAAAATAAGAGAATATACAAAAAAACTCTTGGCGCAATCTGCCAAGAGTTTTTATAAGCTAAAAAATCGCCTAATCTTCAAAACTATCCTCATCAAAATAGTCGTCGTCACTCATCTCATCCACAATATTTAGCAGATCATCATAGCTGGGGAGTTGGCGAATCCACAACAAGAGAACCTGCCCCTCATCAGTTTCCATAGCTCTAACAGCAGTAATGGGCGCTTTTTCTTCAATACCCATTTGGTTTTTGAAATGTAAATATATCGAGGAATTGCTTTTCCACGCAGTATGACAGCGTTCAACCAATGCTGGCCCATTTAGTGTCCGCACCTGAGTGAATATCGTATCATAAAGAAAAGGGCTCTCATTTAAACCTAATGCCCATCCATCAGAAATATCTTCAAAAACAGGCGTTGGACCTTCAATTATCGTTATCTTGTTTTCCATTATTAATTAATTTTCTAAGTCAGAAATCTTACCACAACACACCAGATTTGACAGCTAGAAACCCGGGTGTTTTTTGGCGACTGTTCAATCTTAAGAAAACTCAACAATATCCTTATCAGGTATATCACCCTTTATTAGTTAATCGAGCATCTCCCAATCCGCTTTAGCGATTCACCCTTCTACAGCTTTCCTCTATCAACAATCTTATCTTTCAAAGTTGCACATACCAATTGAAATCAGCATTCAAGACATCAGGTTACCGTTCTTTTTGAATTAAGTTCACTTTTCCGATAAAATCATTCTTATGAATGAAGCAAACTTGAAACAAGCTTTTGTTGATCTCAAAATTCCAGAGTTTCGTTATTTCAAAGAAACAGATTCCACAAACACTCAGGCGCTTAACTGGATATCCCAAGGCGCTCCTGAATATTCCTTGGTTATCGCAGAAGCCCAAACTGCAGGCCGTGGAAGAAGTGGGCGTAAATGGGTGACAACTCCCGGGTCGTCAATAGCGGTTAGCATTATCCTTCATCCTACAATCCAAGAACAGAAAAAGCTCGGGTTATTTTCCCTGTTGGGTGGCTTTTCCGTGCTTAAGGTTCTCGAAGATAATTATCGCATCAAGGCCCAGGTAAAATGGCCAAACGATATTTTGATTGATTACAAAAAAACTGCTGGTATCTTAGCGGAATCATTATGGCAGGGAGGAAATTTACAAGGATTAGTGCTTGGAATTGGCATAAATCTAATGCTGCCATCCATCCCATCTTCAGATCTGTTAATGTTTCCCGCTACCTGTATCGAGGCGCACACAAAAGACCACATCAACCCAGCAGATTTGCTTGCTGCTTTAATCAAAGCACTCATCAGAATCCGTAAATCGATTCTCTCACCCACTTTTATCCCGCTATACGAAAGCAGCATGGCATATAAAAATCAATTAATCACCCTGGATGCTGGGGGTGGAAAAGTCTATTCAGGACACCTTCGCGGAGTTGATAACCAGGGGAAAATAATCATCCAGACTGCAGACGGCACCGAGCAGGTTTTCCCAATCGGCGATGTAAAATTGCGCCCGCAATAATTAAAGAAGCGCACGTATCTAATGCGCTTCTCATCCAACATTATAAAAAGTTTTACTGTTTTCGTGCGTCTGAAATCCTACCGACCGAAGCTACTCGGTCACCTTGATCTAATTTCATCAATCTCGCGCCCTTGGTAGTGCGCCCTGATAATGAAATCTTATCTACATCCAAGCGCAGCATGATGCCATTATTTGAGATCAGCGTGATCTGGTCCCCCTTACTTACCACGCGTGCAGAAGCAATTCTGCCAATCTTACTCATCATCTTCAGATCAATCGTAGCCACACCTTTTCCCGCGCGTCCTTGCGTACGGTAATTCTTGAGGTGTGTCCGTTTACCATATCCTTTTTCAGTGACTACCAGTAAATGAGCTTTCTCTACAACAACTTCCAAAGAAGTTAGCTGATCACCAGGGTTTAACCTAATGCCAACAACTCCGCCAGCTGCCCGCCCCATTGGGCGAATATCTGTTTCCTTAATTCGGAGCGCGTTGCCGCCAGCCGTAACCATAATCAAATCATCCTTGCCGCCTGTCAGCTGTGCCCAGCCAAGTCGATCTCCTTTAAGGATATTAATGGCGATTAATCCGGACGTTCGCACACTCCTGAACTCTGAAAGAGGCATACGTTTAATTCGCCCCTTTTCTGTTGCCAGTGTGATAAACTTTGCGGCATCAAAATTTGGCACTGAAATAGCTGTTGTGATTCTCTCACTGGGTTCTAATGCCAAAATATTGACAATTGGTATCCCTTTATCCGTTCTACGTGATTCATTTAATTCAAAAACTCGTTCAGAATACACTTTACCGCGATCGGAGAAGAACAACAGGGTATGCAGCGCACGGCAAGGGATCAAAATATCCACTTGATCTTCATCCTTCACGTTCTGTCCAATAACACCCTTTCCGCCCCTCTTCTGTGTACGATATACACGCGGGGATACTCGTTTAATATAATTATTGCGAGTGATCGTCACCAATGCAGCCACGTCAGATACCAGATCTTCATCGGTTAGATTTTCGGCATTCCCTTCCACAATAAGTGTTCGGCGGCTATCACCATATTTTCTGCTGATCTCTTTCAGATCTTCACTGATTATTTCCAGAATTTTTTTCGGGTGCGCAAGAAGATCTTCCAGATGAGCAATTAACTCCATTAATTGTTTATGTTCATCTTGAATCTTTTCGCGCTCCAACTGGGAGAGCCGACGTAACTGCATATCCAAAATTGCCTGTGCCTGGATATCTGATAATTTAAAACGCTCCATTAGATTTTTCTTAGCCACTTTTGAGTCAGCTGAATTCCGAATTGTTTTTATAACTTCATCCAGATTAGCCAGCGCAACCAGCAATCCTTCAAGGATGTGGGCACGGCTTTTTGCTTTCTTTAATTCAAATTGCGTCCGGCGCGTAATGACATCTATACGGTGATTGATAAATATCTGGAGCGATCGCTTGATAGGAAGCAGACGCGGCTCCCCTTCTACAAGTGCGAGCATATTAATGCCAAATGTTGATTGAAGCTGTGTGAACTTGAATAACCGATTCAACACACGCTTCGGCTGCGAGTTCCGCTTCAACTCAATTATGATGCGCATCCCATTTCGGTCAGATTCATCTCTTAGATCTGATATCTCGGATAATTTCCCCGAGCGTACCAAGCCTGCGATCCGTTCAAGCAAAGTTGTTTTGTTTACCTGATATGGAATTTCGGTTACGCGAATTTGAAAACGATTTCCGCGGATCTCTTCAATTTGAGCACGGCCTTGAACAGTGATTTTCCCTTTGCCGATTGAGTATGCCTGGCGTATACCTTCAGACCCAACGATGATCCCCCCAGTGGCAAAATCTGGGCCCGGGATATATTTCATCAGGTCTTCAATGGTAACATCATCCAATGAATCCTGATTTTCGATCATATATGCAAGCGCCTTACATACCTCTTTAATATTGTGAGAAGGAATGTTGGTGGCCATTCCAACAGCAATACCGGAAGAGCCATTCAATAACATGTTCGGAAGGCGCGCGGGCAAAACAGTAGGCTCCTGGAGAGATCCATCAAAATTGTTAATAAAATCAACGGTATCTTTGTCAATGTCCTGCACCATCTCTTCGGCCATGATATCCATGCGCGCTTCCGTGTAGCGCATTGCCGCTGGTGAATCTCCATCCACTGATCCAAAGTTACCCTGCCCGTCAATCAGCATATACCGCAAGGAAAAATCCTGTGCCATACGGGCCATCGATTGGTAGACAGCTTGATCTCCGTGGGGATGGTATTTACCTAAGACTTCACCAACGATCCTGGCAGATTTTTTGTACGGTGTATTCGAACGCATGCCCATATCCATCATTGCATATAATATGCGGCGGTGAACAGGTTTGAAACCATCACGCGCATCTGGCAGGGCACGAGAAACGATCACACTCATCGCGTAATCAATATAGGAGGTTCTCATCTCCTGATCAATATCTATTTGCTTAACAACACCAACTTCCATGTTTATTAAATCCTTTAATCTATTAATTTCTTTATGATTATATCGTACCCAATTTTCAATCAGTTTGGGGATGAAAAAGACTCTCTAATTATAATCGATGATTAAATAGCTTAAGTTATAATCTCTTCTCATGAGACAAAAACTGTCCATCATTTTCTTTCTTTTTCTCTGCGCCATTCTGCCCGCCTGCCAGTCTTCGGATCAGGCGAATTCAGAACAAGGAAATCCTGATTCTCAAAAAGCGTATATCGAAAACAAGGGATCGGATACGCTCGTGAACCTTGCGCTGGCATGGGCTGAAGAATATCAGCAGCTTACCCCAAATGTCCAAATTTCTGTTACCGGTGGGGGCTCCGGCACAGGTTTCGCGGCATTGATTAACGGGACGATATCCATTGCTAACGCATCCAGACAGATCAAACCCGAAGAAATTGAAGCCGCAAAAGAAAACGGATTTGAGCCGATCGAGTTCATTGTCGCGGATGATGCAATCGCGGTAATTGTCAACCCGGAAAATCCTGTTAACAATCTATCCCTTGAACAAGTTTCAAAGATATATAAAGGAGAGGTCACCAACTGGAGCGAGGTTGGGGGCGAAGACCGACCGATCGTCAAATTATCCCGTGAAACAAATTCTGGAACACATGTCTATTTCCTCGAAACAGTTATTCGGCTGGGTGATAAAGAGGACAGCAGTATTTTCTCCGCAGACACTTTGCTCCTGCCATCTTCGGAAGGGATCATTGTTGAAGTAAGAGATAACCCGAATGCAATCGGATATGATGGGTTGGGGTATGTCACAGAAGACGTTAAAATGGTGGCCCTATCACAAGATGTATATGATGAATATATACTTCCATCCGCTGCTACTGTGATCAGTGGGGATTATCCCATTTCAAGGCATTTATTTATGTATACTCATGGAGAACCCAAAGGAGCTGAACTGGCATATTTAGAATGGATTCTCTCTTCAGACGCGCAAGAAATAATCACTGAGCTGGGTTTTGTTCCAGTCATCAGCAATTAGACAAATTATGAGAAAATCAGAAAAACTGATCACAAATACTATTCGGATCGCTGGGTCATCCACCATCCTGTTCATACTGCTGATTTTTGTTTTCTTAATGAAGGAGGGACTTCCGGCTTTACAGAAAATTTCATTCAGCGACCTGTTATCCAAACGCTGGTACCCAATTGAAGAGTTATTTGGAATTCTCCCGCTCATCAGCGGGTCACTGATTGTGACTATTTCTTCAATGGTGATCGCCTTTCCCCTTGGCATTGGCACAGCGATTTACATCGGTGAAATTGCACCTCAGGGTCTGAAAGAGATCCTCAAACCCTTAGTTGAAGTTCTGGCAGGGATTCCCTCAGTTGTGCTGGGTTTTATCGGCATTCTCGTCCTTTCACCCATGATGCGTACAGGTTTGAAACTGCCCACCGGATTAACCGCCCTAACAGGATCCATTCTTCTTGCTCTGATCTCGATCCCGACCATCGTATCCATCGCGGAGGACGCTCTTTATGCGGTCCCAAACTCATATCGAGAAGCGGCGTATGCTCTGGGAGCGACGCATTGGCAGATCATCTGGCATGTAGTTATTCCTGCCGCACGCAGCGGGATCCTGAATGCAGTTATGCTGGGAGTTGGCAGGTCATTGGGTGAAACAATGGCGGTGATGATGGTTACGGGCAACGCGCCTACCCTATTCTCCGGATTGAATTCTTTTTTCTCCCCGGTGCGCACAATGACAGCCACGATCGCCTCCGAGATGGGAGAGGTTGCTTCAGGGAGCTCCCACTACCACGTTCTTTTCTTCATCGGGATCCTTCTTTTCCTGTTTTCCCTGATCATTAACATCACCTCCTCTTCGTTAAGTTCAAGACCAAAACGTGGAAAAGACCAGGTGATCTCATGAACTTGTCCTCATATTCTAAGGAGCCGAAATTCAGGATTAGCAGGAATTTGATCCAAGAGATC
>CAZILY010000084.1:0-6796 GCA_964540175.1 uncultured Pelolinea sp.
CAATTCAGCCCATTCTTTCAAATTTGGTTTGAACGTGTTTTCGGCCAGGTTTAAGAGAATAAGTGACGCTAGCCTTCTTTCCAGTGGGTCAAATATTGTAGAAGTAAAATTTTTGTTGTTTGAAATGATGCTAAGAGCCATCTTCTGGCATACTAAGCGGAGGAATTTTAGGTCTTCGAGCAGAACTTCGCGGTATTCAGATAAAAGAATTCCAGCGCCATAAGAACTCGAGACAGCCTCAACGTTTGCTGTCGCTTCCCATCCCCACAATGAACCGATCTCTCCGATGATTTGAAAAGGTTCGAGCATCGATAAAACGGCAATTTTTCCATTCAGTGAATAATTATAGACTTTTACCTTCCCCGCTACTAATAAGTAAAGGTACTTCGAATGCCTTCCCGCTTGTAAGAGTAAATCCCCTTTTTCGAAAGAAAATAACTTTAACTTGGGACAAGGCGTGCAGGAGAAACGTGACTCAATTTGATACTTGTCAACATATTGTGCTAACAGCATGTTATCAGCGATCTTCATCTGGTGGGGTTCTCCAATTTTATTATAAGGAAGCTATAACTAATTTTTTATGTCTTTACTGGTTTTATCACCCAATTGAGAGGGCGAATTCGAAAGAATCCTCAGCTTATGACACAAGTCATAGAATTAGTCGGCTAAGATTGTTATAATCTAGTATATGTCATAAATTTGATTTTGGAGGTCAAAATGAAAAAATTAAGTATGTTCTTGCTAGTTGTTATGCTGCTCGCAGTTGCCGCCGGGTGTGCTCAAAAACCCGCCGAACCTGCGGAACCAGCCGCCGAGGCTTCTCCCGATGAAGCAGTTGTTCCTGCTGAAGAAGAAGCAGCCAACCCGTACGCCGATATAAAAATTGCACTTGTCACCGATCCTATTGGTAATGAGCAATTCTTGCTTCAGGCTTATAACAAGGTGAAGGAAATGGCTGAGGAATACGGCTTTCAATGGATTTCATTGGAAACTGGAGATTCGGCGCAGTGGGAAGAGCACGGCCGAGCTACAGCCAGTGAGGGTTATGACCTGGTGATTGGCGTGGGTTGGCAATCGGGTGAGCCTTTCAGCGCATTGGCCGATGAGTTTCCGGACACCACCTTTGCGGTTATCGATACCCTGGCAGCCAACGAAAAAGTTACCAGTATCGGTTTTAACGAAGCCGAGGGCTCCTATGTCTTGGGTGTCTTGATTGGAACCGCTTTACCAGATGAAGGCCTCTATGGCTATATCGGCAATTTCCAGACCCAGGCCAATTATAAATACCTCTATGGCTACTCGGAAGGAATTAAGTCGGTCAATCCTGATGCCGAATTCATCATTAATTACACCGATTCTTACACGGATACTGGCCTAACTTATGAGTTTGCTACCCAACAGCAAGCGGCAGGCGCGACTGTGATCATGGGAAGTGTTGCTTCCGGCGCCAACCAGGGCATCTATCAAGCCGCTCTTGATCTGGCTGCCAAAGACACCCCCATATACACAACTGGCTTGAGCGTTGATCAAACCACGCCTGATAATCCATATATTGTGGCAGGATTGCTCAAGAATACAGGCGCCACGGCTGAATATGTTATTACGGAGTACTTGAACGGAACGCTGACTGGCGGCCCGCGCACGCTTTCACTGAAAGAAAATGCATTTGGCGTGATGCATGTAACCACCGAGAGCGCTAACTACCTCAACAGTGATGTGATCACTCCTGAAGCAATTGCAGCAGCCAAAGCGGTCGCGGATAAGATCATTTCCGGAGAATTGACAATCGTTGCTCCTGAGGAAGCGGCGAATTAAACATGCCGGATTAATATTCAAATTTGTAAATAGCAATAAACGGGGTTCAAAGACATATTCCGAGAACCCCGTATTTATTCATCTGAAGTAATTTAGAGGAGTTTGATTGTCCGACGAAAATAAACCGCTTCTTGAGATGCGCCACATCACCAAGACTTTCTCTAATGTCATCGCCAATGATGATGTAAACATAAGCTTTCATGAAGGCGAAATTCTGGCAATCGTTGGGGAAAATGGTGCGGGAAAAACCACCCTGATGCGTATCCTATATGGTCTCGAGAAAGCGGATACTGGTGAGGTTTTTTTCAAAGGAACCCCCGTTCATTTCAAAGGCCCTTCAGATGCGATAGCGCTCGGCATTGGAATGCTGCAGCAGCACTTTATGTTGTTTGATTCCATGACAGTCGCGGAAAATATTACTTATAACAACGAAAAACACAACTCGATTTTTATTGATAAGAAAAGGAACAACCAGCTGGTTGAAGAATTGTCCCGCCGCTATGGGCTACCAATAAATCCAACTTTAACAATCAATCAATGTTCGGTCGGGCTACAGCAAAAGGTTGAGATCCTCAAGATTCTTTATCAGAATGCTGATATCATCATTTTTGACGAGCCATCGGCCGTGCTTACGCCGCTTGAAGTGGAAGAGTTATTGGTAACAATGCGAAATCTGCGGCAAATGGGCAAGAGCATCATTTTGATCACCCATAAATTAAATGAAGTGATGGCTGTATCGGACCATGTAATTGTCATGCGCGATGGGCGAGTTGTGACTGAATCAGAGACCGCAAACACTGATCTGGAAACACTATCCTTCCACGTGGTGAATCGCGAATTAAAACATCAAACGATTACCCCGCGGCGACCTGGCCGATCGCTGCTTGAAATCAAGGATTTATCCTTGAAGGACAGCAAAGGGAAGCAGATTCTTAGCAGCATCGATTTTTATGTTGATTGCGGAGAGATTGTCGGTCTGGCCGGGGTATCGGGTAATGGTCAGACGGAATTAGTGCACTGCATTGCGGGGTTGAGTACTTATGACGCGGGCGAAGTTTTTATCAATGGCAAGCCAATTCCCGCTGGTTCGGTCAGAAAGTCAAGAGACGCCGGGTTGTCCTATATTCCGGATGATCGTTATCTGTTGGGAAGTGCGCGTGAGGCCAATCTGGCGGAAAATATCTTAATGGGCGATGAGGACGATAGCCGTTTCAACCAAAATGGCATTTTAAACCTGAAGAAGGTGAGATCGTATTCTTCCAACATCCTGGAAAAATACAAAGTCAAAAGCGGTTCTGTTCTTCAAAAGATCAAAGAATTATCGGGAGGAAATGCCCAAAAACTGATTGCCGCGCGGGAAATTTCCAAAAATACACCTGTTTTGCTTACCCATGAACCAACCCGAGGAATTGATATTGGCGCTACTGAATTTATTCATGAAAAATTGATCGAAAAGAGAGATGTGGGCGGTTGCGTGCTTCTGGTTTCATCGGACCTTACCGAGATAATGACATTGAGCGATCGTATCTATGTGATTTTTGAAGGAAAAATCAACGGCGAATTTGAAAGAGGTCATATGGATGAAAAATCTCTGGGTATTTTGATGGTGGGAGGCCACCTAAAGAATCATGCGAAAAGCAACAAAGCGTTTGCTGGGTAAAGCCAGATCTTTATTTCAAAAAATCCCGCCCGGACTGAGGCAGGCTATTTATGCCACGCTGGTCGGGTTTACCGTTGGCGGGGTGGTGATTGCCTGGTCAGGATTCAATCCATTCGAGACAATTAAAGGACTATTGATTGGCGGCTTTGGCTCGGCTTTTTACCTGACTACTTCACTGACGCGGTCAGTTCCGATAATCTTCGCCGGCCTATCAGCAGCTCTGGCCTGGGGATCTGGATATCCCAGCCTGGGCGCTTCAGGGCAGATGATTTTAGGCGCAATGGTCGCTTCTCAAATTGCTGTAAAGATGCCAGGCCCGCCTGCACTGGTTGTATTTTTTTCAATTATCGGCGGGATGGTTGCAGGAATGGCTTATTCCTTGATTGCGGCCTGGATTAGTGAGCGCTTTAAGCTCTATCTTCTGATCGTTACCTTGATGATGAATTACATCGCGGATAATATCGTCTCTTACTTCATTCACTATGTGATCAAAGATCCATTTGGGCTGGATTCCTCTGCCATCCAGACTCAAAAAATTGAGAACGCCATCTTACCGCGCATCTTTGAAAAATTCACCATTCATTGGGGTTTCTTTATCGCAGTGGGCGTTGTAATTTTTCTGTGGTTTCTTTTATACAAGACGGTATTTGGGTACCGGTCTCGTATGGGCGGATTAAATAAATTTTTCGCTGAATATGGCGGAATCAATAGCGAAAAGATGATGTATGGCGTACTGCTTCTCAGTGGGGCTTTGGCAGGCCTTGGCGGAGCCAGCGAGGTATTAGGAGTCCGCTTCCGTTATGTGGATGGCATGATCTCCTCGCCAGGTTACGCCTGGAGCGGCGTGATCGCCTCCTTTATAGCTAGCAATCATCCAGTAGGTATTTTCTTCAGTTCCATATTCCTAGCGGGCTTAACCACCGGTGGCAGTGCTGTTGAACGCTGGTTGGGAGTTCCGAGTGAAGTTTCGGTGATTATCCAAACCATTATTACCTTGTTGATCACCGCGAAATTTGTTATAAAAATCAACCTGCCTTTTAAGCATTTGAAATATCTACCCCGACGGCTCCATTCGCATGACCAGGAAGAGGAAACCCAGTGAACCTCAATTCTGAATTTTTAGCCACATTGATTAATTCGACCATACGCATGACCTCACCCATTTTGCTGGTGACGCTTTCGGCTGCTTTGTGTTCGCGGGTGAAACTTTTCAATATTGCCCTGGAAGGAGCTATGATTTCCGGCGCTTTTTTCAGCATTGTGGCGAATCACTACACCCATAATATTTTCCTGTCCGTGCTGGCGGGTGCCGCTGGCGGTGTGGCCATTTGCTCCATTGTGGGTTTTCTGGTTATCCGCTTCAAGGCCTCCGAGGTGGTTACCGGACTGATTGCCAATACATTGATGGCAGCCGTCACCACCTATTTACTCTATATACTCTTTGATACAAAAGGCGTCTTTACCAGCCCCGAGCTGGTGAGCTTACCAAAAATCACGCTGCCCTTTATTTCGCGGGTACCTCTACTCGGCAAGATATTATCCAATCTGACCATTCTGGATTATCTCGCGTTCATTCTACCGGTGATCATTAACATCTTTCTTTTTCAAACCGTGTTGGGTTTTCGCGTGCGTGCTGTTGGGATCAACAAAGAAGCAGCCAAGAGCCTGGGCACCCCGGTTGAACGCTACCAATTTTTGACCATCAGCCTTTCTGGGATACTTTGCGGCCTGGGCGGATGCCTGCTTTCCATGGGAACTGTTACCCTGTTCCTTCAAGGGATCACCTCCGGAAGAGGCTATATCGCTCTGGCGGCCAATGCGGTGGGGCAGGCGCATCCTATTGGGGTGATGCTCTCCTGTATCTTCTTCGGGATTACCCAGGCACTGGGAAATGTGCTCCAGAACACCCAACTGAAGACCCAAATCACATCCTCGATCCCATACGCCGCGACTATATTGGTACTGGTTGGATTTTCTGTGTATATGCAGTGGAAAACAAAAAAAACGCACAGGATGTGATTTCTACACATGGTTATATATCTATTGTTTATGGATGAATTACGAGATTTGATATTCACAACCTATGCATGGGAAAGTACCTGGGAAAAAAATGAAAATAATGCATATATCTGATATTCACTTTCGCAATGACTATATTCAAACCGAGGAGGGCTATTTAAGCATCCTGGCCAAAATGACGTCACCCCTCAAAAATTTAAAAAAATGCTTTGAAATGGTGGATAAATCCTGCCTGGATGCTGTGGTTGTCACGGGTGATCTAACAGAAGATGGCACGGAAACTGATTATGCCACATTGAAAGCGTTTCTCGAATCTGAACTAGGCGATCTCCCACTGTGCGTGACAATCGGGAACCATGATAACAAGCCTGCTTTCCGGAGCGGATGGGGGCTACCAAGCAATGTGGACGAAGGGGCACCATATAACACCACTCTGTCATTTGAAGGAGGGCTGATTATTTCTCTCGACAACGCCATTCTGGGTTTTCCCAACGGTGCGATCATGCCTGATCAACTATTATGGCTAAGAGATCAAATGTCGAGGGGCAATGGTCGGAAAAAAATACTCATTATCCACCACCACCTGTTGCCCAATCAGAGCGAGATGCCACCCGCTCAGTGGGACTCTGAATTTCACGATTTTATATTGAAGAGTGATTTGGATGGCATACTGTGCGGCCACTCTCATTATTCATACCTCGGATCTTTTGCTGGCAAACCGTATGCGACTGCGCCCAGCATGTCATTTAGAGGGAAAAGTGGCATCGGCGATAACGATGTTTTGTTTGAGGAAAAACCAGGTTTTCAGATATGCCATTTTTCGCGTACCGGATTGGAAGTGACGCCTTACTATTTGTATGAGAAGCCAATTTACATCAAAACAATAAAAATCGGTCTTACGTCCATATAAATATTCCGGGTTTCCCTAATAGGAACTTATAACTTATCTGAGAGCCCAATAACATACGTCTTTGTATCCAGCACATCCTCGGGCGCGTTCAGGATTCGTGTGCCTGTATCCATTTGATATTTTCTGGGTTGTAGAAATCAAGACTTAGGACTCATGATTGCTTTGCTCTTGTGATTAGATGGCTGAGGCGCCCCCGGCGCGACTCAAACGGGCTTTGAATTCACCGGTGGTGAGTTCAAAGGTCATTTGTTTATATCAACTGATTCGAAGTCAGGTATTCATAGTGTCCACAGCATGTTACAGTGTCCATTATGCCCATAGGTTATACAAAATAGGCGTGATTTTGTCCACCCTGTCCATTGTGTCCACCTGGTATCATGGGCGTTGCACCC